>NZ_QTLN01000003.1:368467-368769 GCF_003602735.1 Bacteroides sp. AF39-16AC
CCTCAAATCCGCAACTAAGCTCTTCAGCGTCCTTCTTGCGTCTAAACGTCCTCTCATCACTGAATTAGCAGATAAATTGAGGCTGAAATACCCACTTCTGCCCACAATATCCCCTTGCCCCACTATGCGACTTGAGGCAATACGCAGATTAAAACCATAAGGAACGGACTTTATCCGAATCCAGTTTTGAAAGGTCTTGCATAAGCCCGGTTTTCAGTATAGATATTCAGCACGTATTGCCTTGCTGTCATGATCCACTTGGCAGGTACGGAGATGAAGCTGAAGACAAAAGCTTTTATGCG
>NZ_QTLN01000003.1:368779-368997 GCF_003602735.1 Bacteroides sp. AF39-16AC
CTTGCTGTCATGATCCACTTGGCAGGTACGGAGATGAAGCTGAAGACAAAAGCTTTTATGCGACTTGTTGCATTGAGTCCGAACCTCTTTACGTCAAGTCTGTGGATAATGGCCTTGTAGAAATTACGGATAAGTGCCGTAAGAAGAAGGAACACAGTGTTCTCTGCCATGAAGGATTTGGGCAATCTGTCCCACCCGAAACCATTGTTCATATCATC
>NZ_QTLN01000030.1:0-46455 GCF_003602735.1 Bacteroides sp. AF39-16AC
TCCAAGGTGGCGGCAGGAGCCTTCTGCACGAACAGGTCACCGTTATGCCCGTGCTCAAACGCATAGATTACCAAATCCACGGCATCGTCCAGCGTCATCATGAAACGGGTCATGTTGGGGTCCGTTACCGTAATGGGCCTGCCGTTCTTTATCTGCTCCACCCACAAGGGAATTACAGAACCGCGGCTTGCCATCACATTGCCGTAACGGGTACAGCAGATGGTTGTACCGGCTTCCTCACCCAACGCACGGCCCTTGGCTATGGCAACCTTCTCCATCATGGCTTTGCTGATACCCATGGCATTGATGGGATAGGCGGCCTTGTCGGTAGAAAGCACCACCACATTCTTTACACCATGCGCTATGGCGGATTCCAGTACATTGTCCGTACCGATCACATTGGTCTGCACAGCCTGCAACGGAAAGAACTCGCAACTGGGAACCTGTTTCAAGGCGGCGGCGGAAAACACATAATCCACTCCCATCATGGCACCGTCCACAGACTGGCGGTCACGGACATTACCAATGTAGAATTTTACTTTGGGATTTTGCAGGTGATGACGCATGTCATCCTGCTTTTTCTCGTCACGACTAAAAATACGGATCTCTTTGATATCACTATCAAGAAAGCGACGAAGAACAGCATTACCAAAGGAGCCTGTTCCACCGGTAATAAGTAGTACTTTATTTCTAAATATTGACATATTTTTAAGTTTAATTTTTTCTAACTTACAATTGAAAATTTACTAAATTTTATAAATGTATTTTTTTACTAAATCTGCATTGTCTTTCAACAACAAAATCTGACTTTTAATAGAATCTAATTTAGTTCTTTTACTCCTATACTCCATATACCCCTTTACGTAAGGTACTATTGATTTAGGATAAAATAGTATTAAAAAAAGAGGCATCACAAAATTAACAACACAAAGAAACACATTCCACAAAATGAAAATATTCCTAATATATTTGTACTGAATATAGAACCGGTTTCGAAAGATTCTTTGCTGATAACTTTTAGATTTGTCAAAAAGCCGTTTTGCAGCCCCTACTGATGCAGAACCAATATGCCATGCGCGCGTTGTAACAACACATTTCGTATGCCACCCCATATAGGCTAACAGAAATCTAAGGTCCGTATCCTCCCATCCCGTTTCAAACATTTCATCAAAAAAAGAACCAGTCATTTTCTGTACAGATAAGATTGTACTTCTCCGATATATAGGAAAACTACCAGAAACTCCAAATGTATACCCATCTACTATTCCCATGTCCCCCAATTGCAAATGCAATTTAATTCCTAAAGCACCAGATGAATAAGTAGACTGTAATAACTTACCATTCTTCCAAGGATATTCTACTCCCGCCACACATCCCAAAGTGCTGTCACAATCAAGAGCTTTGACACATTCTTCTAAATAATTAGAATCAAGATAGACATCAGTATTAAGTAGCAGAACATATTCACCTTGCGCATGTGAAATACCAATATTCATACCTCTTGCAAAACCATAATTGAGATTGTTTTCCACATATATAAAAGTAGGATATGCTTTCTTTACTTCTTCTAAAGAACCGTTTGAAGAACCATTATCAACAAAAATGACCTCAAAATCTTTAAAACTCTGTGCACATATTGCTTTCAAACAATCTTTCAAATAATTATCACTATTCCAATTTAATATAACTATACTGACTTTAATCATATTATAAATCAATTAAATAGATGTTTCAACTCAAAAATAAAATCCTGATCTAACTTAGTCAATATAGAATTATCATATTTAAAATATTCTGTATTGATAGACTTCACTGCTTTAGCGAATGATTCTGGAGTGACTTCTTCTGAAAACACCACATATTCTGAGACCTTTGATTTTTTAATGCATGTCAAAGGTGAAGACACTGGTAACAAACCATTTGACATATATGCCAAAACTTTAGATGGAAAAGTATAATTTGACATTGAGTCATCTAAAAATCTAGTACAAATCCCTATATCACATTTAGCAAGAAAAGTAGCATATTCATTACCAGATAAACAACCATCATATGATACTATCTTAAATCCCATCTGTCTATTAACCTCCTCAATCCTACACTCCAAATCAAGTATTCCATCTTTTGAGCCATATCCCAAAATATGCATATAGTACTTATGAGATAAGAAACGACACATATCAACTGCCATCAATGCATCCTCATGACCGATAACTCCAGCATATAGAAGATGAATTTTACCATCTCCTAATGACGTTTTAGGCATATCCGCTTTGGAATATATACCATAGCATACCACTCCTTTCTGAGAAAACCCCGACAGTTTGGAAATTAAATCATTAATCAATAGATATCCTGCCGCATTTCTTAGATATTTTTTTTCTTTTTCTATTTTCAATTCACCATTGGAATAAACAGCATTAAATAGTTCTTCTACTTCAAAATAAATTTTCCGGTTACTGAAAAAACGGAAAACTTTAATGGGAAATACATAGGCTAATGAATGGTAAATTAAAACACAATCATCTTGTTTTACTTTAAAAATTAAATAATGCCATAATTGGCAATACATCCATAAACGAGACAGCACTTTCAATAATACATTGGAACGACAAAAAGTAGAAATGAATTTTAGGGTTTCTGCCTTATCAATCTTAATTGTGAGAGACTTATATATAAAAAAGGGATGTTCAAAATCTCCTTCAGAAAGAGATAATATATTAACTGTATAACCTGCTTTCTTTAAAGCTGATTTTATATAATCTATTTTAGTTACACCTGAAGGTTGAGTAATAATCCGCCTGCCCAAATCTGACTGTGTGTAGCTACAAAGATAATGGAGAGTACACATTCTTTTTTGAATTTAAAGTAAGATACTGCGTATATAGTAATATAGCTATTAAAAAAAATTTCTGCTCATTTATGCCAACATTTATAGTAAAACCAAATAAAAGAGGTAACATAAAAGCATATTCTTTCCAGGTCGTATGAAATCTTTTACGAAACATAAATAAAAACATAATATATGCAACAAATCCATAGGCATATATTAAATACAAATGCCCATTATGTGGTCTCCTTAAAAGACCATCTATATAAATATTGCTACCATTTCCCCATAAAACATATTGAAATATGTTTTTATTCTCCAAAAAGTCTATCCAAATTTTAGTTCTCGAATCGGAGGAATTTGATTCAAATCTGTCAAGTGCAAGATTCATATACTCCTCCAAAAATGTAAAGTCAACAACCAAAAACAAACAGAGTACCAGGCCGAATAATGTCAATACAAAAAAGAGTTTTGTCAAAGAAAAACGCCTTTTAATATTAAAAATTAAAATAAGACAAAAAGAAGAGATATAACAAATCCAAGATCCGGAACTCATTATTAATATCAAGCAAAATACAATAAGCAAGGACAATGTCAAAAAACGGCTAATCGAAAAAGAGATGTTACAACATAAAAATGTATAAATAGCGATTATTATATATCCAATATTATTAGGATCAGACCACAAGAAACTATACCTGTATATATACCCAGTACTATCATCTAAAATTTCCAATAAAGCATCTTTAGGATTTAAATATTCCTTAATTTCAATAAACAAATTAAAATCAAATAAATATAAAGCACCCAATACAGCAACATATAAAAGAAACCCCAACAAATACTTTTTAATCGACACAATATATGTTTCAAATATATGAATAAAGAAAAAGAAAAAAGACATATTCATAATGTATTGAAACATTCTTTTCACATTTTCCGATATACCATTAAAAAATAAAGATTCAGGGATTGTATAAATTGATATAAAGGTACTTACAATTATCATATATGAGAATATACGATATGCAGAGAAATCTTTTCTATTAAAAATATTACGCTTTTGAAGTAAGAACCAAATAAATATTGGTATTTGCGAATAAGCCATAGCCATCCTACTCATATATGGCAAAAAAAGAATATCAAAAACAGAAAAATGAAATAGAAATATCTCAATTTGAGAGATAGAAAACTTAAATACCCTATTTAAATATTTTTCTCCAAATCTTGTAACACACATATTTAATCATATCAGGAACATACATTTTCATCCGTAATGTTTCCTTTTTAAGTATTGCTAAACTCTGTTTTTTATACTCGTTTTTGGTAGTCAAATAAAAAAAGCCTCCTCCTTCATTTGTTAAAATATTATATTCAAATGGAATATGAATAGAAGCAAAAGAAATTATTGGCTTTTTTATAGTTTTCGATGTTATGACATAATTAGTATCAATATTGCATACATCTTTTGTAGAATATAAATCAAAGCAAACATCATATTCTCTGTCGTTTAGTATCAGATTTCGTTTTCTCATTTGGAAAAAACAATCATATACATAAATACTGCTTTTATCAAAATCACGAAATAAATATTTTTTATTAATCCCAAAGAATAATGAAGTAGTACAAATATTACTTTGATTTGTATGATGAACACCAGAAGATCCAAAATCGTTTGTAAATGAAACATATGGATAAACAAAATATTTATCCAAATCTATCATATAAGCTATATAGAACTTCTTCCAAGAATGAGTCCACAATTTAACTGACGCAGGGATATTAATATCCTCAAGACTTTTATTCAACGATAACCAACTTCGAAATGAATGCCATTGCCGTTTGGTCCATAATTGCCCCCAAGAAGATGGCCACTGAATAAAAAATGTATCATAATTATCTTGAAAAGGATAAAACTGATAAAAACCTATTTCCGTATATTTATAACTAAAGAGAGAAATACCTGCAATATTATCATTATTCAGGTAATAATAAGCCGCTTGCTTTGCATAATTATAAAAGTCTTTTGCAACATACAAGTCATCCTCTAAGACTATTACAGCATCATATTCATCTACTAAATCTCCGCAAGAAAGAATATTCTGTTTTAGTCCAATATTACTAGGATGAAGAATTATTTTTTTTGATCCAAATTCCCATTGAAAACTTTCAGCTAAATATCGTATATTATTTATTCCAGAATAATCAATTGAAAATATCAAATCAACCTCTTCTCCAATATAATTAGCACCTTCTAATGATACTAATAATCTATTTAATGAATCTACTCGATTGTAGCAAGGTATTACTATTCCTATATTCATATTATATTATGCAATCAAATTCATACAAACTACTCAACTTCATCTATTAACGATAGCCATTTCAGATACTTTGTTATTACCTTTCAAGAGAGTAAACTCCTTATGAGTATCAGCAAGCATCGAATAGCGATATATATCTACGAGCTACATAACAGCGGTCTTACATCATAATTACGAAATTATAACTAGCTTTTATAATGATTACCCAAACAACTGTACTATATTCCTCAAATTAAATCCTCTACAAAACAAGATTTATCTCTAAAACAAAAAACAATAATGTAAGTAACTAATATTCAATTATCAACCTCCTATTTTTTTTATTCTACAATAAACTCTTTGCATTAAAATAAAAGCAGAATCTATTTTATTAGCAACAAAAGGGTTTAAATACAAATAAGGCCACATAATGCCATAAAAAGGTTGTTGATTTACAGTCCTTATATATTTAACAGAATATGATGGTATTAAATTGAGGTATTCTTTTTTCTGCTTATATGATAAATTCCTAGCTGAAATAATATCGCGCACTAAATTAATTTTCTTTAACAGAAAATAATATGTTAAATTCATATCTTTCAAATACCCTCTACTCAATATGTAATACTCCATCTTATCCAAAATTCCAATATACTGAACCAGCCTTTGTTCTTTCATTACTTTTCTCTGCATATCATACGTTACCGAATGTTGATTATTTACGGTATAGAAATAGGTCACTTGAGATGTTTGACACAATATTTTTATAGGTTTAAATAATTGGAAAGTAAAAAAGACATCCTCATTAACATTTGATGGTATACATTCAACCTCCCATGCTCTGAGCATCGAAAGTCTATATAACTTATTCCACGTTTGAACATAAAAACCTTTTGCAAAAAAGAATTTACCAAAAACATCGTTACCTTGATAACAAATGTCCTTCAATATATTCTTAGCAATTGATTTTCCTTCTACATCACAATAAGAAAATGAACCAATAACAATGTCCGCATCATTCTTACAAGCCATATGATATAATGATAATATACAATCTCTTGAAAGACAATCATCACTATCCATGAAAAACAAGTATTCACCTTTCGCTTCTCTAATTGCGGAATTTTTAGTTGCTCCAGTACCCTGATTTACAACATGGTCTATTATGCGAACATCTTTCCCCCTTGGATGTGTTGATACAATCTCGCTGACAATTTCCATACTACGGTCTGTACCCTTATCATCCACTATCAAAAACTCGATACTATCAAAAGTCTGATTTAGAGCAGAAAGTAATGCACGCTCTACATACTTTTCCACATTGTAAACGGGCATAGCCAATGTTACCTTGTAATTCATTTATTATATTTTTTGATTTTCAAATAAGATAGCAAGTAGCTGAATTCTTTAATACGAAAAACGAAACTGAAAAAGACTAGACATACTGCACCAATCAAAAGTCCACCAAACAACTGAATATATACATTTGAAATTATCAACAAAAAAAGATGAGTTACTACGCCCACTCCAATTGATACAAGGAAAATTGGCAATATAGCTTGAAACTGTTGTCGGAAGCCGGTGTTCATAACCTTTTTCGTAAAAACTATAATAATTCCCATATCAAGTATATTATAGGATAAGATTCCGAGACATAGGATTTTCAATCCTAAAGGCATAGTTAGCAATAGAATTACGATTGCCACAATCTTCTTTATTATTTCAGCTTTCAAAAAATAGTCGGAACGCCCCCTTACATTCAGCATCTGATTGTTTATCACCATTACCGGATACCACATATAAGCAATGCAAAGTATGGATAACAATTCTGACATGGATACCCATTTATCAGTAAGCAGAACCAAAACCATCGGTTTTGAGAGAACTGCCAATCCCACCATCAATGGAAAAATTATATAGCAAGACATTCGCAGATACTGAATGAACGAACTACTTAATCGCTCTTCATCATGCTGCATTTCACACTGAATTGGATAAATGGCTCTTGTAATCACACCGACAATATTCACTGACGGATATTGAGCTAAAGAATAGCTCCGATTATAATATCCAACATCAGTCGCAGAGTATTTACGACCAATCACCAAGGTATATAAGTTCAAATAAATAGTATGCAGTAATCCTGATAGCAGCAATTTTGATCCAAAAGAGAACAATCCTTTAAAAGACTGCCATGAGAAAATAAAAGCCGGCATCCATCTTGCAAACACCCATAGCAATAGTGTATTCAGCAAATTATTAAGCAAACTCTGACAAACCAATGCCCAGACTCCATAACCATAATAAGCCATGGTAATGCCACAAATACCACTTACAATAACAGCAATAAGTGATGCCTTAGCCTGTGTCTTAAAATTCAATTGAATAGTCAGCTTAGCACGCTGGACTATTGATAATGCAGATATAATTATATTAAGGCCTACCCACTTCGTTATTATATCCAGTAGCGGTTCTTTATAAAATAGCGCAATATAAGGAGCGGAGAGAAACAGTATCAGATAGACTACTAACGAAACTACAATATTAAAATAGAACACTGTGGAGAAATCGATTTCTGTCCTATCCTTCTTCTGTATCAGCGCATTCGAGAATCCACTTTCGATAAATGTCTGGGCTATGGCCAAAAATATTCCCAGCATTGCTATCAGCCCATACTCCGAGGGAGCTACCAAACGGGCAATGATAATACTCAGCACAAACTGTATGCCTTGCACGGAGAAACGTTCCACCGCACTCCACAAAACACCCCTTACAGCCTGGCTTTTTAAAGAGTCCGACATGAAACAAATTACTGCTTACTTGCTTATTTTTCCAGCAAAATACGCAATCGTCTTCTTCAAGCCGTCTTCCAGCTTTATCTGCGGTTCCCAACCATCCAGTTTCTCTTTTGCCAAACTGATATCCGGCTTGCGTTGCTTCGGGTCATCACCAGGCAACGGACAAAAGACAATTCTGGATTGTGAATCCGTCAGTTCTATCACCTTCTCAGCAAGCTCCAGCATTGTGAATTCACCCGGGTTACCCGTATTCACCGGACCGATAAAGCTGTCATCCGTCGCCATCATACGCACCATCGCCTCAATCAAATCATCGACGTATTGGAAACTTCTGGTCTGACGGCCGTCACCGTAAATTGTAATATCCTCGCCTTTCAAGGCTTGGACAATGAAATTCGATACCACACGACCGTCATTCGGATTCATACGTGGACCGTAAGTATTGAATATCCGGATTATCTTGATGCGCACGCCATTCTGGCGGTGATAATCCATGAATAGGGTTTCAGATGCACGCTTACCTTCATCGTAGCAGGACCGAATCCCGATAGGATTGACATTACCCCAATAACTTTCTACCTGAGGATGAATGGCAGGATCACCATAAACCTCGCTCGTGGATGCCTGAAGTATTTTGGCTTTCGTACGTTTTGCAAGCCCCAGCATGTTCATGGCTCCATAAATGGAGGTCTTCATCGTCTTTATAGGATTATACTGGTAATGGGGAGGTGAAGCCGGACAAGCCAGATTATAGATCTCATCCACTTCGGCATGATAGGGAGTGGTGACGTCGTGGCGTACCAATTCGAAATTATGATCATCGAGCAGATGACGAATGTTGTCCTTACTGCCCGTAAAATAGTTGTCAAGGCAGATTACGTCATTGCCTTCCGCCAACAAACGTTCACAAAGATGGGAACCGATAAAACCCGCTCCACCAGTTACTAATACTCTTTTCATTTCCAATACAGATAATCAGGATTACTTTTGACCGATGCGGGAATAAATGAAACCCAACTCTTGCAATTCCTCGCTGTCATAGATGTTACGGCCATCTACTACAATATAATTGTTCATTGCTTTATGAATGATGGCCCAACTCGGCATACGGAACTGTTTCCATTCCGTCAGCAAAGCCACAGCATCCGCATCTATCACAGCTTCATACATGTCCTTACAATATGTAACCGTATCGCCGATACGCCGTTTGCACTCGGCCATTGCAACTGGGTCGAAAGCCTTCACTGTAGCACCCGCTTCCAGCAGTTTTTCTATAACTACCAAAGCTGGAGCCTCGCGCATATCATCAGTCTCTGGCTTGAAGGCAAGTCCCCATACAGCAACCGTTTTACCTTTCAAATTTCCATTGAAAGCAGCATTCAGTTTGTCGAACACAATACTCTTCTGTTTCTCGTTCACAGTCTCCACGGCTTCAATCACCTGCATGTGATAACCGTTCTCAATGCCGGTATGTACCAGGGCCTTCACATCCTTGGGAAAGCAGGAACCACCATAACCACACCCGGCATAAAGAAAGCGGCTACCGATACGGGAATCAGTCCCCATACCCTTACGGACATTGTCTACATTAGCTCCTACACGTTCGCAAAGATTCGCTATATCGTTCATAAAGCTGATGCGCGTGGCAAGCATGGCATTCGCCGCATATTTGGTCATTTCAGCAGAGGGGACGTCCATCATCAGAATGGGATAACCGTTCAGCGTAAAAGGACGGTAGAGCCTTTCCATCAGTTTACGGGCACGTTCACTCTCCACACCTACCACAACACGGTCAGGAGCCATGAAGTCCTTGATGGCAGCCCCTTCCTTCAAAAATTCAGGATTAGAAGCAACGTCAAACTCGATGTTTACACCCCGTTTGTCCAGTTCTTCCTGGATGGCGGTACGCACTTTCTTGGCTGTACCTACCGGAACCGTACTCTTTGTTACCAGAACAACATGTTTATTAATATTGCGCCCAATCGTGCGGGCTACCTCCAGTACATATTTCAAATCGGCACTACCATCTTCATCGGGAGGAGTACCCACTGCACTGAACACCACTTCCACTGCATCTAGGCAAGTGGTTAAATCCGTAGTGAATTGAAGACGACCGGCTTTTACATTACGCTCTACCAGTTCATCCAGCCCAGGTTCATAGATGGGCATGACACCATCTTTCAACTTTTGAATTTTCTTCTCGTCAATATCAACACAAATAACATTGATTCCCATCTCAGAGAAACAGGCTCCTGATACCAGGCCTACATAACCGGTACCAACAATTGCAATATTCATATATTTATAGTGTAACTAAATTATTCCTTGATTTTAAAGAGACTGCGCAAGCTGTCTTGTAAGGGGTCTGAAACCCAGAACACATTACGCTGCTCCATATTGGTATCTCCATAACCTATGACAGCAGAGGTATACATGGGGTAGGAAGTTCCCTTGCTACGATTGTTTTTCCAATGGAAAGCACGGAGGTTCAGCAGATTATTCCATAAAATTTCTGGAACGCCAAGCTGCTTCAGTTTAAAGACCGGATAGATATGGTCTATCTCCCAACCGAAAATACTTTCATGATTATTGAATTCATTATAGGCAATCCATGCACCGCAAGCATCCTGACGGACACGGGTAGCATCATAGCCAGAAATAATTCGTGCAGACTGCCAAACTATATCTTTTAAGTCACCAGACATATACAAATTAGAATTGATATTCTTTCTTTCATACTTTCCATTACTTCGCTAAAAATGGAAAGCTAACTAAACAGTTTTCTCGACAAAATATTCAACAGTTCTTCGGAGCCATATATTCTCAAAAAGAAAAGTACAAATGGTATTACCCACATTTAGACATCAATGATTCACAAAAACAATATGCTATCTCAAACCTACACATACACATTAGTTAAAAATATTTCACAGCCTACATTTGTTAATATTTTAAAATTCACTCAAGATGGAAAGCCACTTATAGATATATAGTTTTTCTATAGCTATTATTTTCTATTCCATCATCTCAAACGGACAAGGATTTTCTTCAATATTATTCAACTCCTCTATTATTTCCACTTCTTCCACAGTCAAGGCCGACTTATCCCAACTAGATATAATGGTATGAGCCTCCTTCAGCAAGGATTCTTCATAAACTTCCCCATAAGTATAAGACAATAGGCGTACCTTAAGCAAAGAATCTGGAAGTTCTTCTAAAACATTATAAATACGGTCTAAAATCAACTGCTTTTTCTGTTCTTTATCTCCGTAATCATAAATAGTAATATTATACCCCATCAATAGAGCCAGACACAAATTCGCCTCCTCTTCAACATCGGAACTTTGAGCAGAAAAAAGAGAATCGGACTTAACAAGCACTTCCTTATTCAACCGGCAAAAAGTGTCGGAATAGACCGGCTCACCGTCCATACCAAGATACATCAGTTCATGAGCTGCATGCTGAAGCTCAAGAGCACGGGAAGTTAAATCATTCATTATTATGATATATGATTAAAATATAAGATTATACTTATTTAGAAGTCACCCGATTATTTTCAGATAGGATTTGGGGACTTTGATACTTGCCGTCAAAAGATCTTTAATACGGATAACGACGTATGTTTTATTGGCTTCGATGGCAACCTCACCTTCAATACCGCTGAGTTCGCCTTTGATAACTTTTACTTTATGCCCAACAGTAAGAATTTCGCTATCGAGGCTGACACCGTCAGGATTCAGATCCATTACGAACATAAAGTCCTCCATTTGCTTATCTGGTACCACTAGCATGGAATGTGTAGCAAGGTCTTTCATATAAAAAAGGGGGACATTATAAATGTTGGAAATATCGCAGGCTGTCTGCTTGGTAGAATGAACAAATATCAGATTGCGGATTACCGGAACTTCGCTACGCTTACGACGATACTTCAATTGAGAAATGACAAAGCGCGTGGGAAGATAATAGTCAAGCTCCAAAAGCTCTTCCGATTTAAGTCGGTCCAAAGATTTCCGGACTGTGAATTCCTGCTTGTCACGGGTGCGAGCCGCAAACCAATATTTCTGTTGTTCAGTCACTTAGAAATTTTCTTTCGAATGAATTAGCTCAGTTCCGGGTGCGCTTCGCGGTTTGAACGAGACATTTTCCCACCCAAACCGTATTGTACACTTTTGCAATGATAATAAGCTATTAAAGAAGATATTAGACTCATAAAAGTGTCCAATAAACGTTCGTTTAATGAACGCAAAGATAAGCTGTATTTTTTGAACTAACAAAATGTTTAATAAAAATATTCCCAAAGTGATTTCTGTTTCATATTAATCTATTGAATTGCAGTAGTGTACGTCTAACATTTAACATATTAAAGTTCTGTTCCTTTTTAACTTTTATGCCTCTACTTATTTTCTTAAAAATAGACGTTTATTAAACGAACGTTTAAAAAACACCTCATCATTTCCAATATATCATTCTACATTCCAATATCTTACCCTTATAAATGCATTATTGAAGTTTCGTAAATATACCTACTGATAAATGGGAATTTATCGCACAGAACGCAAATGAAATAAAAGCCCACTTCCATAACCTATGGAGAGAGTGAAAGCCCATGGATTTCTATCTAAAACACAAGCATTCCTTTGCGTTTCGCCCTTGCTTGGTCTACTGTTGCATAAGGAGTTAGTGACGCCTAACGGCCATAAACAACCCTGCTAATGGCCATGAAGCAATCGTTTAACGACCATAAGCAGGGTTGTTCATGGCCGTTAGGCGTCACTAACTCCAAGGCTTTTACAGATGAAGTACGTAGCCCGCGCCTATTGCGCACAAGGTGCAAACGTATTGTACAGCAACTTAAAAGACATCAGACTCCACTATTCATAGTCGGGCAAACTCGAAAATGCAGGAAAACTACACTGACCGATTTATGTAACCCACGCGCGGTATTATATTAAAGAACAATAAGTTACGACAAAACTCAGACGTTTTCGGCAGGTGGAAGCAAATTTTGCTTCCACCTTTTCAGGTTGCTTCCACCGCAGAGTAAATGCCGATGGATAGGGAGATGCAGGAGGTGGGTGGAAGTGTGGAAGCAAAACAGATGCAAATTTATGTTTCAGCAACACGCCTCAAGTTTTAAAAAAGATGTAGTACAAAGGCATAAAACATAATAAGTGTTACAAATACACACTTTATGCCCCGACACTCTTGCAAATGTCGAAAAAGTCCGTACCTTTGCAATGTGTTTTTCATAGTATTAGATTTAAGGTTAACAAAGGTTGGAGTACAGCGGTACTCCTTTTTTTATGCCCATACGTACCGTCCCGGTTCTCCAATAAATTTTTCACGTAAAATGCAAGGCAACTTTTTATATCCATTTAGTTTTTGGCTATCTTTGCACTGCTTTCGGCGGGCATAGGCACGCATAAAGCAACTTAACTAACAATAAATCAATAATTAAAAACAGAAAATTATGGCAATGCATACATGGTTTGAATGTAAGATCCGTTACGAGAAAACAATGGAAAATGGAATGAACAAGAAGGTGACCGAACCGTACCTGGTGGATGCCCTCAGTTTTACGGAAGCGGAAGCACGCATCATCGAAGAGATGACGCCGTTCATTTCGGGAGAGTTCACCGTATCGGACATCAAACGTGCCAACTATAGCGAATTGTTCCCCAGCGAAGAGGAAGCTGCCGACCGCTGGTTTAAATGTAAACTGGTTTTCATCACACTGGACGAGAAAAGCGGTGCGGAAAAGAAAACCTCTACCCAGGTATTGGTGCAGGCTGCCGACCTGCGTGATGCAGTGAAGAAACTGGATGAGGGCATGAAAGGCACAATGGCCGACTATCAGATAGCATCTGTAGCGGAAACCGCCATTATGGATGTATATCCGTACAGTGCAGAGCCCGACGACAAACCGGAAGTTTAATTTAAGTGATGAGTTATAAGTTATGAATTATTATTGCGAGCCATAACTTATAACTCATAACTCATAACTCAAAAAAACGATGATTGCAGAGAATTTAAAACAAGTACTGAGCGAACTGCCTGAAAAGGTACGGCTGGTGGCTGTTTCCAAATTTCACCCCAACGAGGCGATAGAAGAAGCGTATCGTGCCGGCCAGCGTGTGTTCGGAGAAAGTAAGGTGCAGGAAATGACTGCCAAATACGAAAGTCTACCCAAAGACATAGAATGGCATTTCATCGGGCATCTGCAAACAAACAAAATAAAATATATCGTTCCTTACGTAGCGCTGATTCATGGCATAGACTCCTACAAGCTGTTGGCCGAAGTGAACAAGCAGGCTGCCAAAGCCGGAAAAACCGTCAACTGCCTGCTGCAGCTGCACATTGCCCGGGAAGAGACCAAGTTTGGATTCAGCTTTGACGAATGCCGGGAAATGCTGGCAGCCGGTGAATGGAGAAAGCTCAATCATATCCGGATATGCGGATTGATGGGCATGGCCACAAATACGGACAATGACGAACAAATCAAAACTGAGTTTTGTTCTTTAAGTAGCTTCTTCAATGAAGTGAAAACCAAGTGGTTTGCCGATGCAGAGTCATTCCGGGAATTGTCCATGGGAATGTCTCACGATTACCACGAGGCCATTGCAGCCGGGAGCACCTTAATACGTGTAGGAAGCAAGATTTTTGGAGAAAGAAACTATTAACCATAAAAAATCATTATCATGGCAACATTAGAAACTACTTTTGCAGGGCTGAAACTCAGAAACCCCATTATCGTCAGCAGCTCCGGACTGACAGACAGCGCCGCCAAGAACCAGAAACTATCTGAGGCCGGCGCAGGTGCCATTGTGCTAAAATCACTCTTTGAAGAGCAAATCATGATGGAGGCTGACTGGATGGGAGACCCGAACATGTACCCCGAAGGCAGTGACTACCTTGTAGGATATATCCGCGAACATAAGCTGGGTGAATATCTGAACCTGATTAAGGAAAGCAAAAAGGTTTGCAATATCCCCATCATAGCCAGCATCAACTGCTATCAGAATGCCGACTGGGTGGAATTTGCCGCCAAAATAGAAGAAGCCGGTGCAGACGCACTGGAAATCAATATCCTTGCACTGCAGACGGATGTACAATATGTTTACGGCAGTTTCGAGCAACGCCACATCGACATTCTGAGCCACATCAAGAAGACGGTCAAGATACCCGTCATCATGAAGCTGGGTGACAACCTGACCAACCCGATAGCGCTGATAGACCAGCTGTACGCCAACGGTGCCGCCGCAGTAGTGCTGTTCAACCGCTTCTACCAGCCGGACATCAACATTGAGAAAATGATACAAGTATCCGGTAACGTATTCAGCAATGAAGCCGATTTGTCTAAAGCCCTGCGCTGGATAGGCATCGCTTCGGCAGCCGTAAACAAACTCGATTATGCTGCTTCCGGTGGTATCCACTCGCCCGAAGGCGTTGTCAAGGCAATATTGGCAGGTGCTTCGGCCGTAGAGATATGCAGTGTGCTTTATCAGAATTCAGCTACCATCATTGAAGAATACATCCGCTTCCTCAACTTGTGGATGGACCGCAAAGGTATGGAAACCATCAGCCAGTTCAAAGGTATTCTGAACGTAAACGACCCGAAGGGAGTCAATACCTTCGAACGTACACAGTTCTTGAAATACTTCTCTTCACATGAATGAGACAAAAGGCTGACAAGAAGACAATAAAATTGAAAGGGTGATAACACTACAATGACGTTATCACCCTTTCATTTTATACTATACCGCTATCTTTTTATTTCTTCTTATCCAGCGCCTCAAAGCAGGAATTCTTGCTCACGAACTCCGGAACAATATCCTTCATGGCAGCAACAATTTTCATCTGGTCATAGGTGTAACTTACATCAATCAGCTTCTGGATACGCTCCTTCACCTCGTCATAGTCATACTCACGCACCGTGGCAATCATAATCTTCTCATGGTAGGTGGGTTTTGTAAGCTCCTTCACATTCAAGAGTTCCTCGTAGAGCTTCTCGCCATGACGAAGACCGGTAAATTCAATCTTCACATCCGTACGTCCGGAAAGGCTGATCATACGCTTGGCAAGATCCACAATCTTCACCGGCTTACCCATGTCGAAGATGTAGATTTCACCGCCATTGCCCATACTGCCGGCCTCAAGAACAAGGCGGCAAGCTTCGGGAATGGTCATGAAGTAACGGATTATCTCAGGATGGGTCACTGTTACCGGGCCGCCACGCTGAATCTGGTCGCGGAAACGGGGAATGACAGAACCGTTGGAACCCAGCACATTGCCGAAACGCGTAGTGATGAACTGAGTGACATGGCCTCCCTCCTTCTGCAACTTCTTCGCAAGAGACTGCACATAAATCTCGCAAATACGCTTGGAACAGCCCATCACGTTTGTAGGGTTAACAGCCTTGTCCGTAGAAATCATCACAAACTTCTCGGCACCGTATTTCACGGCAAGATCGGCAACGGTGCGCGTACCGAATACGTTCACCTGGATGGACTCGGAAACGTTGTCCTCCATCATCGGCACATGCTTGTAGGCGGCCGCATGGAAAATATACTGGGGCTTGAACTCCCTGAAGATATCCTCCATGCGCGTGGCATTGGAGATGTCGGCTATGATGGTCTCGGCATCGATGTCGCGCCAACGGTCCTGAAGTTCCAGACGGATGTCGTGCAGAGGAGTCTCGGCTTGGTCCACTAAAATAAGCTTGTAGGGATTGAACGAAGCCACCTGGCGCATGATTTCGCTGCCGATAGAACCGGCGGCGCCCGTAATCATCACACGCTTGCCTTCCAGATGAGAGGCAACCTTATGGATATCTATCTCGATGGGATTGCGCTGAAGCAAGTCCTCAATCTGAATTTCCTTCAGCTGCGTACGGCTCAGCGCCTGACCGTTCCACTCACTCAAGGGGGGTGCGGTCATCAGTTTGATGTTGTGCACCAGCAGGCGGTCAGCCATGTCGGACTTCTTCAGTTCCTCCATCTTGGCGGGAGAAATGATGATGGTCTGCACATCCCGGTCGTTCAGCACATCAATCAGCGTATCGTCGTTAGGGAACACCTTGACACCCATCATCACCTTATTGATAAGTTCAGGTTCGTCCGCAATGAATCCGCGCAGACGGTAGTGGTTGCGCAGATTGACACGCAATGCCTTGGCAATGTTGACCCCGGCTTCCTTGGCACCGTAAATGAACACATTGGCACTATGGGTGCCGTCGAAGTTCAGCGCCTCGAAGAAAGTCTTGACAATCACACGGGAGCATGCCATCATGGCAAAGCTGATGATATAGGACATGAACAGCACGCTGACCGGAGCCAGGTTAAACTCCAAATAGCTTTCCGTCAGGACGCTCGTTATCATCAGCAGTGCATACGACACCGTCAATGACACAAAAATGCGCATGATATCCACAAAGGAGGAAAAGCGCAGTACATTGGAATACGTACGGAAAACACGGAAGAAAATCAGGTTGACAGCAACCGTCCATAAAATGGTCTTGTCAATGGTAGATGATTCCAGAAAAATGCTTCTGAAATCATATCGGAGAGCATAGGCCAACAGACTGGATATGACGATGATAAATACATCAATTAACAGAATAGTCCATATCGGAAGCACTTTCGCGGAAAGATACCGATGAAAAAAATTTCGCTTCATTTCGCTTGACAGTTTTGTTTTAGGCGAGGCAAAGATACACTATTTTAGTCAAAACAGACAATAAATCGATAAAAAAATGTTATAACAATTATTTATCGTCTATAAAGAAACCATCCCACCTCCCCCGTTTTAACAGTCAGAAAGCGGGATAGAAATAGTTTTGCCCCGGAAAATGCGGTATCCGCTACATCAGATTACTTGCCAACTCGCTCAACTGGCTGCGCTCCCCTTTCACCAGATTGACATGGGCAAACAAATTCTGGTCTCTCATGCGGTCTATCATATAAACAAGCCCATTGGACTGACTGTCCAGATAGGGTTGGTCTATCTGCTGAATATCACCGGTAAACACCATTTTTGTGCCTTCACCGGCACGGGTGATGATGGTCTTAATCTCATGCGGAGTCAGGTTTTGGGCTTCATCAATAATACAGTAGGTCTCGCTCAAACTGCGCCCGCGGATAAAGGCTAATGCCTCGATGACCAATTGTTCACTTTTTTGCATATCCTCCAAGCGTTTCACTTCAGAGGAATTGGCAGCGAACTGATGCTTGATTACATTCAAATTATCGAACAAAGGCTGCATGTAAGGAGCCACTTTCTCATTGGCATCACCGGGAAGGAATCCAAGGTCTTTATTGGATAGGGCCACGATGGGACGTGCCAGGAGAATCTGCTTGTAGTCGGTAAGTTTTCCCAATGCGGCGGCCAATGCCAGCAGGGTCTTGCCGGTTCCCGCCTTGCCGGTCAGGGCAACCAACTTGATGTTCGGGTCGTTCAGCACCTCAAAAGCAAAGCTCTGCTCGGCATTGCGCGGCTCAATGCCATAATTCTTTGTCTTGTGGACCCGGCAAATCGAATGGGCAAAGGGATTATAACGCGCAAGCACACTGCTGCGGTCACTCTTCAGCACAAAACATTCGTTGGGACGAATGATGTCCTTAAAATCGAACTCGTTGATGTCCAGTCCTTCTTTGGAAGAATAAATGCGATCTATCAGCGCAGGGTCAATACCCTCGAACACTTCATTCGACTTTTCGAATATATCCACATTGATTACCTTATCATTGATGTAGTCTTCGCACAGCAGACCGATGGAACGCGCCTTCATGCGCAGATTCACGTCTTTCGTGACAAGGATGGTTTTCATTTTAGGCTTTTTGGTGGAAAGCCAGTCCACTACCGACAGAATCTGATGGTCGGGGATGCGTTCGGGAAAGGAATCACGTACTCGGGGAGAGTCCACCATGCCTGCCACCACAAACAGACGGCCTAAGCCCTCTCCCAATGGCGCCCCTTTGGTGAACAGATTATCATCGGTAATCAAATCAAGCTCACGGACGAACTCACGCGCATTGAAATTAATCTGCTCATTACCTTTCTTGAATTTGTCCAGTTCTTCAAGGACTACGATGGGAAGATAAATGTCATTCTCTTGAAAATTCTTCAAACAGTTATAATCGTGAAGAATCACATTCGTATCAATCACAAAATTTTTCTTAGCTCCCATACACGTTAGATTTAAATTGTTAATACCTTTGCATAAGCTTAAGATAAGCTACACTGCAAGCAATTTCAAGCAAGCTTGATTGCGTTCGGTCTGCATTATCTTTGTCGCTTTTAAAGATAACAAATTAATAGGGAGAAAGGATTGCTTCTCCGTTAAATATTATAAAAGATGGATTATCAGGACACTTTAACTTACTTATATAACAGTGTGCCCATGTTTCAGCAAGTGGGCGGCTCAGCATACAAGGAAGGATTGGAAAACACTCTGACCCTGGACGCACACTTCGAACATCCCCACCGCAGTTTCCGCAGCATTCATGTGGCCGGTACCAATGGAAAGGGTTCCTGCTCGCATACGCTTGCCGCCATACTGCAAGAGGCAGGATACAGGGTCGGGCTCTATACCTCGCCCCATCTGGTGGATTTCCGGGAGCGCATCCGGATTAACGGACAGCCTATACCCGAGGAATACGTCATCCGTTTTGTAGAGCAGGAACGTGGCTTCTTCGAACCCCTCCATCCCTCTTTCTTTGAGCTGACCACCGCCATGGCCTTCCGCTACTTTGCCGATGAAAAGGTGGATGTAGCCGTAATCGAGGTGGGACTAGGCGGACGCCTGGACTGTACCAATATCATCCGTCCGGATGTATGCATCATCACCAACATCAGTTTTGACCATACCCAATTCCTGGGGGACACCTTGGCAAAAATCGCAGGAGAGAAGGCAGGAATCATTAAAAGCGGTATCCCCGTTGTAATCGGCGAGACCACTCCCGAAACGAAACCGGTATTTCTGGAAAAAGCACAGACAACGGGTGCTCCCATCTACTTTGCCGAGGAGAATGACCGTGAAGACTATCCCGGAATAGAATACGAACTGAAAGGGCTCTACCAGCAGAAAAATGCCCGGACCATCCTCACCGCCCTCCCGCTACTGAAAGAAGCCGGCTACCGGCTGGACGGACAAGCAGTGCGCAGTGGCTTTGCCCGTGTGGTGGAACTGACGGGCTTGATGGGACGCTGGCAAAAACTGCAGGACTCGCCCACCCTGATTTGTGACACCGGCCACAATGTGGGAGGCATCACCTACATTACAGAACAACTGAAACAACAGGCTTACCGCCAGCTACACATCATCATAGGCATGGTGAATGACAAGGATATACGGGGGGTACTGGCCCTGCTGCCCCGGGAAGCGACCTACTACTTCACCAAAGCCAGCGTGAAGCGAGCATTGCCCGAAAGCGAACTACAGGAGCTTGCCGAAGCAGCAGGGCTGGAAGGACATTGCTATCCTGATGTACCTGCCGCCGTGCAGGCCGCACAAGAAAAAAGCCTCCCGGAAGATTTCATCTTCGTGGGAGGCAGCAGTTTCATTGTGGCCGACTTGTTAGCGAACCGCGATGCACTCAATCTCTACTAAGGCATCTTTGGGCAGCGCCTTCACTGCCACAGCCGAACGTGCCGGGAAAGCACCGTCAAAATAAGTGGCATATACCTTGTTCATATCAGCGAACAAGGACATGTCTGCCAGGAAAACAGTTGTCTTCACAATATTCGCCATACCCAGCCCTGCCTCTTCCAGGATATGCTTTATATTCTCCAAGGACTGGCGAGCTTGCGCTTCCGCACCTTCAGCCATCACTCCGGTAGCTGCGTCAATAGGCAACTGACCTGATACAAATACCATTCCGCCGGCTTCGATAGCCTGGCTATAAGGGCCTATGGCGCCCGGTGCCTTCTGGCTGCAAATCACTTTCTTCATGATTGTCAAAGTTTGTTTTTATTAATAATCGAGTCTATTTTCCTTTTTTGAAATAAAAAAATCCGAAGTATATGCAGTATTCCGGAAATCCACGCATTTTATAAATAAAACAACGTAATTTCACTCATAACCTGTTATACCTAGACTTAACTCATTTAACACGGGGGAGTTCCCCAAAACAGAGGCTCTGCTTGCGAAAGCAGAGCCTTTATTCTATCCCATCCCTTTACTTGCAATGCTTCTCAATCAAAGCATCCACATTGGGGTCACCCAATTCCTTTGCCTTGGCAAAGCTGGCACAAGCTTCCTTGTCCTTCTTCATCTGCAGCTGGGCGATACCCATCAGACGGTAGGCTTCGGCATATTTAGGGTCTTTCTCCAGAGCAGCCTTCAGCACATTCAACGCCTCCTCGTAACGTCCCACGCGAAGATTCACCACTGCCAGTTCGGCACGGTAGGTCAAATCTTCCGGATTCAGTTCGATGGCCTTCGCCATATCGTCCAGCGCACGCTGGTACTGCTTGGCCTTCAAGGCAGCCTGCTCACGGTAATAGTAGAACATGTCGTTCACTTTACCGTTCACGGCATTGTAATAGGCGTCATAATCCAGCATGGCATTACGCGCCTGGTCTGCATTCATACGGGCTTGGGCACGCTCCAGCAAGTAAGGGGCGGCTTCCTCCGTATAGGGCTGGGTAAAGCGGGCCACACAACTGTCCATCAGAGCCAGTACCTCTTCGGCAGGTGCCTGCATCAGTTCCTTGGTCTTGGCAGCACTGAAGAAGGTAGCCGGAGAGGCCAGAATGGTCTTATTCACTTTATCATAGCTGGTAAATGCCGACGGATAGTCCTGCTTGGCAAACAGGATGTCACCCTCCAACTGGACATAAACCGGAAGCTCGTCAATGGCTATCGCTTTCCGTACCTCGTCCAGAGCCTTGTCGAGCGACCAGTCCTTATAAACTTTCTCGGGCTTGCCCAATGCATAATTATAGATTATCTTGGCCCGGTTGTAATACACATCATCTTTCTTTGCCGCAACCTCCAAAGCCTTATCCATATCTGCGGCGACCTTATCCATGGAAGCATCTTCACGGGACATGAACAGATGCTGGGAAGCGCGGCGCAGATAACCGTCGGCACTGGCAGGATATTGTGCAATGAAATCGTTCAGAGTCTCCATATACTTCTCCGGAGACAGTTGGGAAGAAGCCATGTAGAGGAACACCAAAGCCTGCTCTTCGGTATCGGGCAATGCCTTCTTGATACCGATGCCCTTCAATGACATATCTCCATAAGACAATGCGGAGATATTCTGCGACATGGCGAAATTGGCATCAATGGCATAGCAGATGGTAGCCGTGTCTTGTCCGGAGGACTTCTGCGCAAGGCCGAAGACCTGCCCGTCCACAGTCATCAGCGGACAACTCACCATCTTGTCCTTCAAACGCATATCAAGTGTATAATAGGAATAGTTACCGGAAATCTTATCAGCTTCCTTTACTTTCCCGGCAGTGAAGGAACGGTCCTTCTGGGTGGAATAAGGCAGCAGATATACATCCGCACCGACGGCCGGAGCCACAGCAGCCAAAGTGAGTGCCGTGACTTTCTTTCCGGGGATGCCGACACGGAACTTGACAACATCGTACATGTCATCGGCCCCCATAATGGCCTCCACCGGCATCTGTGCCCCGTCCGAGCTCATCACAACGGCGCGCCGGGCACCTTTGAACAAGGTGTAGTCAGAAAGCGCAACGCCATCTTCAGTGACAAAAAAGCCGTTTCCAGTATTCAGTATCTTATCGTTCTGGTCGTAGGTCACCACCGAAAAAACGGCACGTTTGGCTTTGTCTACCCACTTCGGGGCTTGTGCCACACTCCACTGAGCCAATAAACAGAGAGTGAGCATCAACAGCAATTTCTTTTTCATATCTTAGTTGGTTCTTTGTTTTACCGCTTCATAAATCAAAATGCCGGCTGCAACGGAAACATTGAGGGACTCAATGGTTCCCAACATGGGAATCTTCACCCACTCGTCACACAACGCCAGGTTGTCATAGGACACCCCCTTGTCTTCGGCACCCATAATGATGCACATCGGACCGGTATAGTCGGCTTTGGTATAGTCGTAATCGCCTTTCTCCGTGGCTGCCACGATATGGAAACCACTATTCTTGAGGAATTGCAGGGTCTCTTTCAGGCTGTGTTCGCGGCAAACGGGCAAAGTGTGCAAGGCTCCTGCCGAGGTTTTCATGGCATCTGCGTTGACAGATACACTGTTCCGTGCAGGGATAATCACGGCATCTACCGCCGCACACTCGCAAGTACGGGCAATGGCACCGAAATTGCGGACATCCGTGATGCCGTCGAGCATCACAAACAGAGGATTCTTGCCCTGCTCGAAAAGGAAAGGTACCAAGTCCTCCGTCTTCTGGTAAGTGACTGAAGAGATGAAGGCAATTACTCCCTGGTGATTCTTCCGCGTCACGCGGTTGATGCGTTCCACCGGAACGCGCTGTACCGGTATCAAAGTCCCTTTCAAGACAGCGAACAGCTCTTTTGACAAATCACTCTGAATGTCCTTCTTTACCAATATCTTGTCTATCTCTTTTCCTGCCTGAATGGCTTCTATCACGGCACGAACGCCGAAAATCATTTCACTGTTATCAACCATATATGGGTATTTACTATTTGACGATTTACTATTTACTATTTGATACTTCCAGCAATGCTCTGGCATTGTTCAGTGCGGCTTCGGTCAGCTTAGCACCACTCAGCATATGGGCTATTTCTTCCACACGTTCATCGTCGGTCAGACGACGGATGTGACTGTTTGTTTCTGTCTCGTTGTCCTGCTTGTACACCTTATAATGGGCGCGTCCGCGGGCAGCAATCTGGGGCAGATGGGTGATACTGATTACCTGGCGGTCCTGCTCGCCCATCTCCTGCATGATATCCGCCATGCGGTCGGCTATCTCGCCGGAGACTCCGGTATCTATTTCGTCGAATACAATGGTAGGAAGCTTGACGGCACCGGCTATCATTGCTTTAATGGAGAGCATGACGCGGGCTATTTCACCACCCGAAGCTACGGAGGAGACGCTTTGCAATGCCCCGTTCTTATTCGCGGAAAACAAGAAGTTCACAGTATCCGCCCCGTGTATGCCCGGCTCTTTGCGGGCACCTATCTCTACCTGGAAACGGACATTGGGCATGCCCAACGGAACCAGCCGCGCAGCCATCTGCTTCTCCACTTCACGGGCAGCGGCAGTACGCGCCTTGGTGAGGACGGCAGCCTGCTTTTTCACCTTATTATATAAAGCGTCGCAACGCGCTTTCAGTTCCTCGATGTGCTCGTCGGACGAAGTGATGGCGGAGAGTTTGGCGGCGTATTCATCCGTCAGCGCCAGAAGTTCACCGACAGTGGAAACGCGGTGCTTCTGTTGGAGCGTATAAATCAAGTTCAGACGTTCGTTCACTTCATCCAGACGTTCGGGGTTGAACTCTATTTCATCCTCCTTACCCGACACTTCCTGCGAAATATCCTTCAACTCGATATAAGTGCTTTCCATTCGTTCGGCAAGTTCCCCGGCAACCGGATAAACCCTCTGCAGGCCGAGCATCGTATTCAGGCATTCCTTCAGCCCGGACAACAAGCCTCCTTCGTCCGAGTAGAGCGTCTGCCCTACCCGATAGAGTCCGGCCTTTATCTCTTCCGCATGACTCAGCGTATCTGCCTCTTGCTCCAGCTCCTCCTGCTCACCGGCAGACAAGTGTGCCTCTTCCAACTGTTCCAGTTGGAAACGGATATAGTCTTCGTCCGACTTATCCTGATTGGCACGGGCAACAAGGGCCTCCAAATCCTGCTGTGCCTGCTTCCATGCTCCGAAGATATGCTGGTAAGCAGACAAGGCCTCTTCGTTATGCGACAAGATGTCCAGTACATTCAACTGAAATCCTTCCTTGTTCAGCAATAGGTTCTGATGCTGGGAATGCACGTCAATCAGCTGTTCTCCCAGCTCCTTCATCTGAGCCAATGAAGCAGGCGTGTCATTGATGAATGCCCGGCTCTTGCCCGAAGCGGACACCTCGCGGCGCAGGATGCATTCTTCCTCGTACTCCAACTCATTCTCCTCAAAGAAAGGCTGCATACCGTAAGCGGAAATATCAAAACGGGCCTCGATAATGCACTTCGAAGCTCCTACACGAATGGCTTTCACATCGGCACGCTGTCCCAGCAGCAGACCGATGGCACCCAGAATAATGGATTTTCCAGCACCGGTCTCACCCGTTATCACCGAGAAACCGCTGTTGAAGCTGATATCGAGCTTTTCAATAAGCGCATAATTCTGTATGTAAAGCGAACGCAACATAAGGATATTGACGATTTGACGATTTACTATTTACTATTTAAATCTTTCACCAGACGGTCTACGATGTCGGCAGCCACTTCGGCTTTGGACTTCAAGGGGTAGTCCGTCTTTCCCTGGTGGTCTATGATACTGATTTTATTGGTATCGCAACGAAAACCGGCTCCCTTGTCGTTCAGGGAGTTCAGCACGATGAAGTCCAGATTCTTGCGGTTGAGCTTGTCTTCCGCATTCATCTGCTCGTTATGAGTCTCAAGGGCAAAGCCTACGAGGAGGCGCCGTTGGTGCTCTGTATCGTTCTTCAGATTGCCTAAGAAAGCGGCTATGTCGCGGGTAGGTTTCAAGTTCAAACTCATCTCCCCGGTCTTTTCACGCTTGATTTTCTCATCCGCCACTTGTTCGGGGGTGTAGTCTGCCACGGCAGCCGTCAAGATGGCGGCATCGGCATGGACAAAGGCGGCGGATGCAGCCTCGAACATCTCCTGCGCCGACTCTACCGCATGGTACTGGTGCATCGGGAAGTAAGTGCCTTGCTGCACCGGACCGGCAATCAGTATCACCTTGGCCCCTCTGGCGGTACATTCATCTGCCAGGGCAAGTCCCATCTTGCCGGAAGAATAGTTGCCGATGAAGCGCACCGGGTCTATCTTCTCATAAGTAGGTCCTGCGGTTATCATCACTGTCTTGCCCACCAGGTCGCCCTCTTTGGCAGCAAAGTACATTTCCAGGTGGCGGATGATATTCTCCGGCTCCTCCATACGGCCTTTCCCCACCAGATGGCTGGCGAGTTCTCCCGTAGCAGGTTCTATGATGTGGTTTCCATAAGAGCGGAGTGTATCCAGATTCTTTTGGGTGGAAGGATGGGCATACATGTCCAGGTCCATGGCAGGCGCCACAAACACCGGAGCTTTGGCGGAAAGATAGGTGGTAATCAGCATATTGTCTGCCACGCCATTCGCCATCTTGCCGATGGTGGAAGCCGTAGCCGGGGCTATCAGCATGGCATCTGCCCACAGACCGAGGTCCACATGGCTGTTCCAGGTGCCATCGCGTTGGGCAAAGAACTCACTGATAACCGGTTTGCTGGTCAGGGCAGAGAGCGTGATAGGGGTAATAAATTCTTTTCCGGCAGGCGTAATGACCACCTGCACCTCTGCACCACGCTTAATCAGTCCGCGAATAATATAGCATGCTTTATAGGCGGCAATGCTGCCCGTAATGCCCAATACTATTTTCTTCCCTTTCAGTATATTTGCCATTTATTTCTGAGTCATTTCACGCAGACGTATCTTGGTCAGCGTGGCTTTGGTATTCAGGGTAAAATCACTGTTCAGAATCCAGCTGTAATAGCCGGGATCGCGCTTCAGGACATCGGATACCGACATGCCCTTGTACTTGCCGAAGTTGAATACTTCCACACCTTTGTCATCGTAGACCATACGACCGGCAAAGTCCACATTCTTGTTGAAGCTGGAATAGTCGGCAAGGAAAGCCACGTCATTCTGCAACTCCGGATAGCGGTCCAACTGCGACATCAGCACTTCGTAGGTGGCACGTGTATCAGCCTCTGCCGTATGGGCGTCTTCCAAATTCTTGCCGCAATAGAATTTATAGGCAGCAGACAGCGTGCGTTGCTCCATCTTGTGGAAAATGACCTGCACGTCCACAAACTTGCGGCGGCTCATGTCAATGTCCACACCGGCACGAAGGAACTCTTCCGCCAGGACGGGGATATCAAAACGGTTGGAGTTGAAGCCCGCCAAGTCGCATCCTTCAATGTCATTGGCAATGTTGCGCGCCACTTCCTTGAATGTGGGGCAGTCGGCTATATCGGCATCGTAGATGCCATGAACGGCAGATGCTTCGGCAGGAATGGGCATTTCGGGGTTGATACGCATGGTTTTGGACTCCTCATTCCCGTTGGGATATACCTTGAGGTAACAGATTTCGACAATTCGGTCTGAGTTGATATTGGTACCCGTAGTCTCCAAATCAAAAAAGACTATCGGATTTTTCAGATTCAATTTCATTGTTTTTTCGTTTTATAAGCTCTGGCTATGAGCTATAAATTATAAGTTTAACTTACAAGCCACGAGCTACAAGTACCGTGCGGCATAATTGCGCAGCCACTTGTAGCTCGTAGCTCATAATCCGATTGCTAATATTCATCAGTCATTCAGCATCATCGGCATCAGCAGCATCAGCAAGTCTTCGTTCTCTTCCTGCTCTACCGGAATAATGACACCTGCACGTGAAGGATCTGCCAGTTCGATAACGATTTCATCGGCAGAAATGTTATTCAGAATGTCAATCAGGAAAGTGGACTTGAAACCGATGCTCATCGGATTGCCCGCATATTGGCAAACCAGTGTTTCTTCGGCCGATGTAGAGAAGTCGATGTCCTGTGCGGAGATGACAATCAGATTCTCCTGCATACGGAGCTTGATAAGGCTGCTTGCCTGCGAAGAGAAGATAGACACGCGGCGCAAAGCACCGAGCAGTTGCAGACGGTCTACCGTCACTTTATAAGGGTTGTTCTGCGGAATCACAGAGTTGTAGTTGGGATAGCGTCCTTCGATAAGACGGCACACCATGCGGTAGCTTTCCAATGTGAACACAGCGTTGCGTTCGTCGAACTCGATAGTCACCATGCCTTGCTCTTTCGGCAGCAGATTCTTCATCAGCGAAGCCGGCTTCTTGGGCAGGATAAAGGCGGCACGTTCGTTACCTTTGGCAGCCAGTGTCTTGCAGCGCACCAGCTTATGACCGTCTGATGCCACCATCGTGATGTCCTCCGTTGTGATATCGAAATAGATACCGTTCATCACGGGACGAAGCTCGTCATCAGCCGTAGCAAACACGGCACGGTTGATACCACCCAGCAACACTTGTGCATCCATTTCCACACGTACGGCATTGTCACCCAACATGGCAGACTGCGGGAACTCGTCCGCATTCTGCCCCATCAGGCTGTATTTACCGTTCTGATACTGTACCGTGATTTCAAGGGAATCCGTATTGATTTCAAAAGTCAACGGTTGTTCGGGAATTTCCTTCAAAGCGTCCAAAAGGGTTTTGGCTGTGACGGCAAAACGGCCGTCCATATCACTTTCATTCACTTCGACCGTAGTGACCATCGTCGTTTCACTGTCGGAAACAGTTGCAGACAAGGTTCCGTCTTGCAGTTCAAAGAGGAAACAATCCAAAATAGGCAACGCATTCTTCGAATTAATCACACGGCTGATAGCCTGCAAATGACTGGAGAGCGCAGTACTCGAAACGATAAATTTCATATCTTCTGTATATTTAAGTTTTTTATTTTGCTAACGTCTTAGAAACCGTTTTTATCTTTTTCAAACTGACGGACAAAGTTAAAAAAAGAATTCCCTACGACAAAGAAATAGCAAGAAAAAACAGCCGAATATTCGTCTCATATTCCTAAAAAATTGTAACTTCGCCGCATCATTTAAAAAGAAAACAATGGAATTTACAGGAAAAATCATCGCTATACTCCAGCCCAGAGGCGGAGTTTCCAAGTCAGGTAACGAATGGAAATCACAAGAATATGTGATTGAAGACCATGGCCAATATCCGCGCAAAATGTGTTTTGACGTATTTGGAGCGGACAAAATCGAACAGTTCAATATTCAGATGGGCGAAGAGCTGACAGTATCTTTTGATGTAGACGCACGCCAATGGCAAGACCGTTGGTTCAACAGTATTCGCGCATGGAAGGTAGAACGCGTAAGCACTGCCGCACCCGCTCCGGGCGCTCCCGTTCCACCGCCGGCTCCCACTGCCGCACCGGAATTCCTCGCAGGGGATGCAAAGGATGACCTGCCGTTCTAAGAATATGTTATAATTCACCACAGATTGCACAGATTAACACAGTTCATTCTAGAATTTTGATAATCAAGATTTTTTAGCTGTTTTAATCTGTGCAATCTGTGGTGAGTGTGTATTTTGACTTTCCTCGTGCTTATTTTCCCTCAGCACTCTACAGAATGACCGATTAATCACCCTTTATAAAGCAATACGATATTCGGATAAACCACCCCTTCTGTACAAGTGAATTGTACTGCAAGCATGAAATGACGGAAGAAGTTGGATTGACGGAAGAAGAAGTTCGGTATCAGACGCACATACGTTTCAGGCTGGCTCAGCATCATCTCCATATCCACCATCATCACAAAATTATATATGGGTGAAAGACTGCCTATACCCTCTTCGTACACCGGTGTTCCGTCTAACACATCTCCACTCTCCACCGCCTCAATATAGGCCGAAAGGCTCAGTGCATCGGGAGCCAGCAACAGACTACCCCGATAGAAACAGGCAAAGGTATAAAGGGCAGACTCCGTGATGCCCGTCAGCTGGGTGAGCAGCGTGTTACGGGGCAACACATATTTAGGGAACTTCCTTGCTTTGGGATACAACGAATTATTTGAAACCACCTTCGGCATAAGCGGAGCGTCCTCTTCCTTGGGGGTACTGTAAAGCAGAGACTGCAAGCGGCGTTCCGCTGCCAGTTCATCCTTGAGAGGGATACACATCACGGCGCAAGGCAGCTTGTCCAACGTGTCTTTAGACTGGAACAAGCAAGACATCACGCTCTCGCCCGCATGCTCATTCAAGTAAGCAATCCACTCCTCGTCGCGCTGCTTGATATAGTCTGAATAGGTGGCCTTGGCATACTCCTGACTGGCAGTAAAGCCAAACCAGGAATTTCTGTCAGACATTGCCCAGCGATCGTAAAAGAAAGTGGAAGACGGAAGCAGAGCCCCGGAAAATCCGTCCTCTACCGGCTGCTGCACCCGCAAGGCATTGATAAACGTCTGTGTGGAATCCGCCCCATGGCTGATGCCGGAGCAATAAATGGCATCTTCATTGAACTTCATGTCAAACTCCGCCCAACTGCCCAGCTGCGTCTGCGAACGGATACCATCCGTAGGCTTCCCCATATCCACTCCTTTCATACGCACATAGACCGTGGCAGCCACGTTACTCTGCTTGCCCGCGTACATAGTGCGGAAAGAAGGGAGGTTCATCAGGGACTTTTTGCTGCGCCGCGCATCAATCACATGTTCTATCAAACGCTTCTGGAAACTTACAACCAGAAAATCGGGAGTGAAGTAGGCAGCCAGGAAACGACCGTCTGCCATGGGATAGATACGTATCTCCTCTCCCTTGTAATCGAAATACTTGGAAGGAAACGAACTGGAGCAGTACTTCTCCACAAAAGATTCCACCAACTCATAATCACCCGAACCCAAACTGCAATACAATACTTGGTTCATCGGTGTATCCGGCTCGTGAAAGCTAATCAGCATCTTGTTCATCTGTTTACTCAGTCCATGCGGAGTATCCTCCACCAAAGTATACAAATACTTCTTCAAGTAAACAAAAAGCTCCGATACGTATAGAAAATGATTGTCTTTGCTGCAATTCAGTTCATTGATATCCTCCACGAGGTCTGCCATACGGTCGGTTTCGAGTATGGCTGTGGCATCTTGCGGCACCAAAGTATAAAGATTGAAATCCTGCCGGTTCTCCACCGAATTCAACCGCAGGAAAGAATACACACCAAAACCGGTACATAGCAGCACTATGGACACAACGACAGCTATCTGTATGAGGAGTCGGAGTTTCATGGCATTTATTCATCAACTTTTGGCAAAAATAGCATTTTCTACTAATAAAACGAAACAAATGTTTCAAAAAGTTTAGAAATCTATTTCAAGTCCATCGTAGGCAAAGTGTACATGGGGTGGCAGCTGCTTTTCGATATCGGCATGAAGCCCTGCATGATGGCTCATATGGATGAAATAGGTCTCTTTGGCACCAATACGTCCGGCAGCCTCCAACGCCTCCGAAATACTCTGGTGCGTAGGATGCGGCTTTGGCCGTAAAGCATTCATTACCAAAACGTCCAAGCCCTTCAATTGTTCATAAGATTCCTCAGGCATCATGTGCATATCCGTGATATATCCCAGCCGGCCGCCAATGCGGTAGCCCAGGATGGGAAGCCTGCCGTGCATCACCCGTAAAGGCAGCACTTCCGTCCGGTTGATGTGGAACACCTGCCCCGCCTCCACTTCCTGCAGATAGATACGCGGAACTCCCGGATATACCTTATCGACAAAGCAGTAAGGCATCCTTGCCCGCAGATGGGCAGCAGTGTAGGCATCGGAATAGATAGGGATATCGGCAAAACGACCGAACGGGCGCAAATCATCCAGACCACCCACATGGTCATAGTGTTCGTGTGTCACCAGTACGCCGTCTATCTTCTCAAAAGAAGAAGCACGCAGCATCTGTTCCCTGAAGTCAGGACCACAATCTATCAATATCACCGCATCATCCGTATGCAGCAGGGATGACGCACGCAAGCGGTTGTCCCGCGGGTCAGTGGAAGTGCAGACCGGACAAGTACAGCCTATCTCAGGCACACCGGTCGAAGTTCCACTTCCTAATATTCTGAGTTTTCCCATTGACTAAATCAAATAAATTTCTAAAATCAGGTTATATACAACAATGTTTGGGTGTGTCAAAACTCTCTTACTATTTTATCAAACAAACTTCCGGGTGAATATCAATGCCGAATTTCTCGCGGACAGAAGCCCGCACGGCATCCGAAAGAGCGACAATATCCGCTCCCGTGGCACCACCCGAGTTCACCAGCACCAACGCCTGCCGGCCGTGCACCGCAGCAGGCCCCAGCGCCTTGCCTTTCCAGCCACACCGGTCTATCATCCAGGCAGCCGGTATCTTTACCCGACCGGCATCCACATCATAGTGGGGCATGTCCGGATATTCCCGTTGCAAAGACTCGAACTGCCGACGCGGCACGATGGGGTTCATAAAAAAACTACCCGCATTGCCCAGCACCTTCGGGTCGGGCAACTTGCTTTGACGGATGTCTATAATCACGCGGCGCAAAATTTCCAGATTCAGCACCGGATATTTCTCCAGCTCCTGCCGGATAGTACCGTAATCCAATGTATAATGTTCCCGTTTACTCAAGCAGAAGTTCACGTAAGTCACAATCACGGCCTTCATCTCCGGTTGCTTAAACAAGCTCTTTCTGTAGGAGTAGCCGCATTCATCCACCCCGTAGATACGCTTCTCCCTTGCCATATTTATGGTTTCCACGGATGTTATCAGGTCCTTTACTTCCACACCATAAGCACCGATATTCTGTACTGCACTTGCCCCGACCTCACCCGGTATCAGCGAAAGGTTCTCGGCACCATACCAATGTCGTTTCACACACCAAGCCACAAAATCGTCCCATACCACACCAGCACCCACACGCACCCACACGTGCTCCTCATCCTCTGACGTCACCTCCAGGCCACCGATACGTGAATGCAGCACCGTGCCTTCATAATCCTTGATAAAGAGCAGGTTGCTCCCTCCACCGATATGCAGCCAGGGCGCAACGACCTGTCCTGCCGCAATCAGCTCCCGCAGTTCATCCTCCGAACCGTATTCCAGAAATCTTGCAGCAGTAACGTCAATTCCAAATGTATTGGGTATCTTCCTCAAACCTTTCCTCCTTTATTTTAAATGCTCGTGTCTTCATATTTGTACAGCTCCCATCCCTTACTGCGTTTGCGGAAATAGAAGATATTGGAGTATCCGTTGCCTATGCCATTTACCTTCAGTATTTTGGTGTCCGACAAGTCCTCATTCTTCTGTCCGTAATTGATATTAGACAGTCTGTCGGCAGGCATTACCGGACGGAAGGCATACCACTGGTCCACATCCAAAGTGGTTTCCAGGATAGAGAACTCGTCGTCAGGGTCTATGGTGATGAATTGTAGCGGATGGCTGATATGCTTGCTCTGATAGACACTGTCCGTCACAAAACGGGTATAGAATTCCACGAAGTCCTCATTTTCGCCTTTCTCCATCTCGCGCAGGTTGATGGCTTCGAGCATCCACATTCCCCGCTTCTTCTCAAAATAATAACGCTTCATCATACGCGTTTTCAAGAAAATCCACTCCACTTGTACCGATGTCAGCGTAGTATCGCCCACCATGTCCATATCCTCTTCCTTATCAAAAAGCAAGGTGTAATAGTTCTGCTTGGTAAACAGATAATCGTGCTTCCAGAAGTCCGCCTCTATCTTCAGCGGAGTGTCACGGTCATAATAGGGCAAAGGAAATACCGTCCTCTGCCTTTGCAGGGCATCATCCGAAGCATAATTGAAGATAAAATCATCAAACAGCTCGTCTGCCTCCATCGGCTTCGGTTCTTCCTTCACTTCTGCTTCCAGCAGCGTATCGGCCTTGTGACCGGCCGAATCCACCATTTCCGTAATGGTAGCAAAGGGATCCATTTTCGCCTTTTTGTTTCCGCACGAAATCAAAAAGGTGAACAACAAAAATCCCAATAAAAGTTTTTTCATTCTTTACGGACCGCTTACGGTCACTTGTTTAATTTAGCTCTTAATTTCTCAAGCATGTCTACGGTCATGGACTCCAGGTCGTACTGCGGCATCCAGTCCCATTCCTCGCGTGCACAAGAGTCATCCAGAGAGTCGGGCCAGCTGTCGGCAATGGCCTGCTTCAGCGGATCAATCTCGTATGCCATCTCAAAATCAGGCATATGCTTCTTAATTTCCTGATAAATCTGTTCCGGGTCAAAACTCATGGAGGCGATGTTGAAAGCGTTGCGGTGCTTCAGCCTTGCCGGTGCCGCTTCCATCAGCGAGATGGCCGCGTTCAGTGCGTCGGGCATATACATCATATCCATATACGTGCCGGCCTTCACCGGACATACGAATTTTTCTCCCTTCACGGCAGAGTAGAAAATATCCACCGCATAGTCCGTAGTGCCGCCACCCGGAGGGGTCACGTTCGAAATGATTCCCGGAAAACGTACCGAGCGTGTATCCACACCATATTTTGTATAGTAATAGTCACTCAACAATTCAGTCGTCACTTTTGTCACCCCATACATGGTACGCGGACGCTGGATAGTGTCCTGCGGTGTCTTCACATGAGGCGTAGCTTCGCCGAACGAACCGATGGAACTCGGAGTAAACACGGCACAATTGTACTCACGTGCCACTTCCAGTACATTCCACAACCCGTCGATACCGATTTTCCAAGCCATGGCCGGACGGCTTTCGGCAACTACCGAGAGCAAGGCAGCCAGGTTGTAGATAGTATCAATCTTGAACTGACGTGCCACCACCTCGATGGACTGACGGTCTGTCACGTCGGCAATGGCCGAAGGGCCGGATGCTTTCAATTCTCCCTTGGGCATAGCACTCGGAATGTATCCTGCCACAACATGGTCATCGCCATAACGTTTGCGCAACTCCAGCGTGAGTTCCGACCCAATCTGTCCGGTAGCTCCAATTACCAAAATATTCTTCATACGAGTTATTTATAAGGTTTCGTTATTATATATGGTGCAAATATACATACTTTTTTTTCATATTTCTGCCATATTGATATTGTTTATTCCAAGAAAAATGATGTTCTTTGTGGGAAATGTAATGACAACGTATTACCTAAAAAATAAAATGCTATGTACGGTAAAATGAAAGACCATCTCAGCAAGACACTTGCTGAAATAAAAGAAGCCGGACTCTACAAGGAAGAGCGACTGATTGAGAGTGCACAACAAGCTGCCATCAGCGTAAAAGGCAAAGAGGTGCTGAACTTCTGTGCCAACAATTACCTGGGACTGTCCAACCACCCGCGGCTGATTGCCGCCGCCCAGCAGATTATGGAACGCCGCGGATACGGCATGTCGTCCGTACGCTTCATCTGCGGAACGCAGGACATCCACAAGGAACTGGAAGCAGCCATCTCCGACTACTTCAAGACTGAAGACACCATTCTCTACGCCGCTTGTTTCGACGCCAATGGCGGTGTGTTCGAGCCCCTCTTCACCGAGGAAGACGCCATCATCTCGGACTCCCTGAACCATGCTTCCATCATTGACGGCGTACGCCTCTGCAAAGCCAAACGCTATCGCTACGCCAATGCCGACATGGCCGACCTGGAAAGATGCCTGCAGGAAGCCCAGGCACAGCGTTTCCGTATCGTGGTTACAGACGGGGTATTTTCCATGGACGGCAACGTTGCCCCGATGGACCGGATTTGCGACCTTGCCGAGAAATACGACGCGCTGGTCATGGTGGACGAATCACACTCCGCCGGCGTGGTAGGCCCTACGGGACACGGCGTAAGCGAACAATACGGCACCTACGGACGCGTGGACATCTATACCGGAACCTTGGGCAAAGCCTTTGGCGGCGCTTTGGGAGGATTCACTACCGGACGCAAGGAAATCATCGACCTGCTGCGCCAACGCAGCCGTCCGTACCTCTTCTCCAACTCATTGGCTCCGGGCATCATCAGCGCCAGCCTCGAGGTATTCAAGATGCTCAAAGAGAGCAATGCCCTGCATGACAAACTGCTGGAAAACGTGAACTACTTCCGCGACAAGATGACCGCCGCCGGTTTCGACATCAAGCCGACACAAAGCGCCATCTGCGCCGTCATGCTGTATGATGCCAAACTCTCCCAGATTTATGCCACCCGCATGCAGGAAGAAGGCATCTACGTCACCGGCTTCTACTACCCCGTAGTGCCCAAAGACCAGGCACGCATCCGCGTACAAATCTCTGCCGGACACGAAAAGGAGCATCTGGACAAATGTATCGCTGCATTTATTAAGGTGGGGAAAGAGCTGGGAGTGCTGAAATGAGTGATGAGTTATAAGTTATTTGCTTGTGCTTTCCCTTGCGGATATAAGCCCTTCATCAACAAATAACTCACAACTTATAACTCATAACTAAAAAAAATCCCGCGACTAAAATTAGCCGCGGGATTTTTTTTAGTTTCTCTCTTATCTACGTTCTCCCAGTTTTGAGTCAACGAAGAAGATTCCGGCATCACCGGCTTTCTTTATCATATCTACAATGCCGTCGGCAGTAGCTTCTTCTTCTACCTGCTCGCGCACGAATCCCCAAAGGAAGTCTTGTGTAGCCTTATCTTTTTCGGCAGAGGCAACATCTACCAATTCATCAATCATTTTGGAAACACGGCGTTCGTGCTGGGCTACCTGCTCGAACACTTCCAGTGGAGTACCGAAGTCATTGGGAACAACATCAATCTTGTCCAGTTTGGCCTTACCGCCACGCTTGATGATATAAGAAGCCATTTCACAAGCATGAGCTTTTTCTTCAGAAGCCTGCTTCTTCAACCAGGAAGCCATGCCGTTATAACCTTCTTTCTCCATATAGAAAGACATTGCCAGATAAAGGTTGGAAGACCACATCTCAGCCGTAATCTGCTCATTAATTGCATTCTGTAATTTTTCTGTAATCATAATCGTATTTATTTAAATTGAAATCATTACAAAAGTAACAAGAAACCTTAAAAGTTGTTCACGCAATAACATTTTTTATATAAAAACAGAAGCCTTGGTATAATAAATGCTTCGCCATTCATGCAACGCATCTCCAGCCTCTCTATACCAGCTCGTCCGACGTATATCCTTGAGGCAGCTCACGGCAGTTATAGCCCGAAGCCATAATTTCGCCATAAGCCCCTGCCGAACGGAGGGCGATAAGGTCGCCACGCTTCACCCCATTCAAATCAATAGCCTTACCGAATACATCAGAAGACTCACAGATGGGCCCTACGACATCATAAGCCTGAACCGGCGCATCCGAAGTGATATTCTCTATCTTATGGAACGCTTGGTAGAGTGCCGGACGAATCAAATCCGTCATGCCGGCATCCAGAATGGCAAACTGCTTGTTGGTGCCCTGCTTCACATAAAGCACCTGCGAAATCAATGAACCGCATTGTCCCACTACCGCACGTCCCAGCTCGAAGTGGAGCGTCTGGTGGGGACGGAGTTTCAGATGGCTGTTGTAAGTCTCGAAGTAGCTTTTGAAGTCGGGTATCGGCTGACGGTTGGGGTGACCGTAGTCAATGCCGAGTCCGCCCCCCACATTGACGTGCTCGATGCGGATATGGCGAGCTTCCAGCTTATCCTGCAATTCGTTGACGCGGTTACACAAAGCCACGAAATCGCCCATATCCAATATTTGGGAACCGATGTGGAAATGCAGTCCGATGAATCTCAGGTTCTTCATATTCTGCGCAATGTCTATCACATGGTCCATATCCTGCATGCTGATACCAAACTTGTTTTCGGCCAGCCCAGTGGTAATATTGGCATGGGTATGGGCACCTACATTGGGATTGATACGGAAAGCCACATTGGCCACCTTACCTTTAGCGGCAGCCAGCTCGTTGATAATCTCCAGCTCGGGGACAGACTCCACATTAAAGCAGAAAATGTCATAATCCAGCCCCAGATTGATTTCCCAATCAGCCTTGCCCACCCCTGCAAAAACAATCTTGCCAGTGGGAAAACCTGCCTTGATGGCTGCACGGATTTCACCGCCACTTACACAGTCGGCACCCAAGCCGTTCTCGCGGATAATGGCAAGCACCTTGGGATTGGCATTGGCCTTCACAGCATAATGCACCGAATAGTTACCATATCGGGCAGCTTCCGTACGGATGCACGAAAGTGTGTCGCGCAAGACCTTTGTGTCGTAGTAATAGAAGGGAGTACGCAATTCGCGGAATTTATGGATAGGGAATGTTCCTTTCATATAATAATCGTAATCTTTGTTTAGTTTAAAAAAAGGAAGATGAAAGAGGTGTCTACAAATAATTTTTCAGACGCAGATGACGCAGATTACACAAATAGGAAGCAAAAAGAATCTGCGTCATCTGTGTAATCTGCGTCTGAAAAATATCAAGAGTTATTCCTCATTGAACAGCGCATCACTGAGTGACTGCAACGCTGCCTTCTTGTCGCACTCGCGGATGAGGAAAGAAATATTATAGTTGCTACCACCGAAAGAAATCATACGTACCGGTATGTCGCGCATGGCATCCAATGCCTTGGCTTCGAAACCGACGTTTTCCCATTCGAGGTCGCCCACCACGCAGATGATGCACATGTCCTTGTCCACCGTCACTGTGCCATACTTCTTCAAGTCATCCAGAATTTCATTGAGATGCTTCACATTATCGATAGATACGGACACACCCACTTCTGAAGTACAAATCATATCGATGGAAGTCTGGTAGCTCTCGAATATCTCGAAAACCTTACGCAAGAATCCGTGAGCAAGCAACATGCGGCTGGATTTTATCTTGATGGCCGTAATGTTGTCCTTGGCAGCCACCGCCTTAATCTTACCTTTCTCCGTATCGTTGGAAATCAGCGTACCCGGAGCAGTGGGGTCCATCGTATTGAGCAGACGGACGGGGATATTGGCATACTTGGCAGGCTGGATGCAGGTAGGGTGCAGAATCTTGGCACCGAAGTATGCCAGCTCGGCGGCCTCTTCGAAATGCAGATGACGCACCGGCGCAGTCTTGTCCACAATACGGGGGTCGTTGTTGTGCATGCCGTCGATATCCGTCCAAATCTGGATTTCGGAAGCGTTGATGGCAGCACCAATCAGCGAAGCCGTATAGTCGCTTCCGCCACGCTGCAGATTGTCTATCTCGCCGTAGGCGTTGCGGCAGATGTACCCCTGAGTGATATAAATCTCAGCATCCGGATGCAGTTCCAGCTGAACCTGGAGCTTGTCCTTGATATAGACCGGATCGGGCTCGGCATTCTTGTCCGTACGCATGTATTCTAAAGCCGGAAGCAACACAGACTTCACGCCGCATTCCTGCAGATAGTAGTTCATCATGGCGGTGGAAATCAACTCGCCCTGAGCCAACACCACTTTCTCCTCAAACAGAGTGAAGAGGTCTTTGGTATAAGAACGGATATAGTCAAAATGTGATTTGATGAGTTCCAGGCCTTTCTGTTTATACTCCGGAGTAGCAAAGAGTTCATCAATGTGCTGGCGATATTTACTTTCCAGCTTGTTGATAATCTCGTTGGCACCTTCCGGATTCTTCTTGTACAGATAGTCCGAAATCTCAACCAATGTGTTTGTGGTACCCGACATGGCAGAGAGAACCACAATCTTACGTTCACCATCGGTAATCAATTTGGCCACTTCCTTCATTCGCTGAGCCGAACCTACTGAAGTACCTCCAAACTTTAAAACTTTCATTTTCGTTCCTGTATTAATTAGTTTATAGTTACAAGCTACGAGCTACAAGTAGGCAGCTGCGGAGCTTTATCGTTAATTTCTGTTCTTTATAAGAATCAGTAGTTAGAGATAACTACTTAACTACTAATCATTGGTTACTGCAGGGGCGTATTCTGCTGTAACATCAGTCATCAGATGGTCTGCGCACCGGTACACCTTGCCGGGAAACTCTCGCAGCAACTGCAGGTTGTGCGTGGTCATCACCACCAGTGCGCCGGCTTCACTGATGCCGTGCAGAAGTTCTGCAATGGCATGTCCGGTTTCCGAATCCAGGTTTCCGGTAGGCTCATCCGCAAGGATTATCTCCGGAGAGTTGAGCACTGCACGCGCAATCACAATGCGCTGTTGCTCACCACCCGACAGTTCATTAGGCAGCTTATATCCTTTGTTGCTCATCCCCACCAGGTTCAACACCTCTTCTATTTTGTCCTTAATCTCCCCTTTGCTCTTCCAACCGGTAGCACGGAGAACAAATTCAAGGTTATCGTACACCGTACGGTCTGTCAGCAACTGGAAGTCCTGGAATACGATTCCCAGCTTACGGCGCAACTGCGGGATGTGCTTACGCTTAATATGGAGCATGTCATACCCCAATACTTCAGCCTCGCCCGATGCAATATCCAGTTCGCCATAGAAAGTCTTGAGCAGGCTCGTCTTGCCGGAGCCCACTTTACCTACCAGGTACACGAACTCCCCTTTGTGAAGTTCCAAATTCACATCGTTCAGTACGCACAACTCCTGCTGGTGTATCTCTACGTCCGTATATCTTATCAGCGCCTCGCCCACCCCCATTTTAATTATTAATTTTTAATTACTTAATGTTTCTTCCACGTCGCACTGTGACGTTCCTCCAATTCACGCGCAAGGTCTTCAATGCGGTATCCTTTGGATGTGAGCAGCACAATGAGGTGATACAACAAATCAGCTCCTTCATAAATCAGGCGTTCGTCCGTACCGTTGCAAGCCTCAATGACGGTTTCCACAGCCTCTTCGCCTACCTTCTGTGCCATTTTGTTGATACCGGACTGGAAAAGACTGGTCGTATAGGAACCTTCGGGCATTTCATCATAACGCTTACAGATGAAATCCTGAAGAAGCTTTAGAAACATAACCGGCTGTTCGTTCTTCTCACCCCAGCAAGTATCTGTGCCGGTATGGCAAACCGGGCCTACGGGATGTACCTGCACCAGTAACGTATCCCGGTCACAGTCTTCCTTCATGGAAACCACATTCAGGAAGTTGCCACTCTCCTCGCCTTTCGTCCAAAGACGGTTCTTGGTACGGCTGAAGAAAGTCACCTTTCCAGTTTCCACCGTCTTGTCATAAGCCTCCTTGTTCATGAAGCCAAGCATCAGCACCTTAGCGGTATCTGCATCTTGTATAATCGCCGGAACGAGTCCGTTCATCTTGTCAAAATCCATTCTATTTACGATTTAGCTATTTACTATTTACGATTGATATTATTTTAAGTGACTGGAGACTTATGATTTGCTTGAGTAATCCCAATCGTAAATCGTAAATCGTCCAATCGTAAACTCACCTTCATCTTCTCATCGCAATTCCTTGGGCACAAAGATACGATTTTAATTCGGGAATTTTGATTTCTCCGAAATGAAAAACACTGGCTGCCAGGGCAGCATCTGCTTTTCCCTGCAAAAAGACGTCACGAAAATGTTCTTTGGCACCTGCCCCTCCCGATGCAATGATGGGGATGGACAATCCGTCGGCAAGGCTGGAAAGCGCTTCATTGGCATAACCGGTCTTGACACCGTCGTGATTCATGCTGGTGAACAATATCTCGCCCGCACCACGTTCCTGGGCTTCTTTTGTCCACGCAAACAGTTCCTTATCCGTTTCCACACGACCACCGTTCAAGTAGCACCGCCATCCCTTCTCTGTCTGTTTGGCATCAACTGCCAGTACACAAACCTGAGAACCGAAGTTCTTCGCAATCTCGTCTATCAATCCGGGACGGCGGATAGCTGAGGAATTGATGGAGATTTTATCGGCACCTGCATTCAGTAGCCTATCCACGTCACCCAGTTCATGAATGCCTCCACCTACAGTAAAAGGAATGCTGATATTCGCAGCTATGCGTTTCACCAATTCAGTGAAAGTCTTACGGCCTTCAAAACTGGCTGTGATGTCGAGAAAAACCAGTTCGTCGGCACCCTGCTCACTATAAGCACGCGCCAGTTCTACCGGGTCGCCCGCCTGGCGGAGGTTCACGAAATTGGTACCTTTCACTGTCTGCCCATCTTTAATGTCGAGGCAAGAAATGATTCTTTTTGCTAACACGGCGGTTTGAGTTATAAGTTATGAGTTATAAGTGATTAATTTTCAATTTTCACCTTTCAACTAACAAAGTTTTCCAGTTCTTTGAAGGTGATGCGGCCTTCGTACAGAGCCTTACCGAAAATAACGGCAGGTATGCCGACAACTTCCAAATGGCGTATATCATCGGCACAGCTTACGCCTCCACTGGCTATCAGATAGAGTTCAGGATGGTGCTCCAGTATCTCCTTATACAACGCTATCGATGGTCCTTGCAGCATTCCGTCACAACTGATATCAGTACAGATAACCTTACGGACCCCCTTCTCTACATAGTCTTTCAAGAACGGAAACAGTTCGCAGCCACTCTCATCCTTCCAACCATTGACGGCTATTTTATGCTCTTTCACATCAGCGCCAAGAATAATTTTCTCGGAACCATACATTTGAAGCCATTTGCAGAACAATTCGGGATTCTTCACAGCAATGCTGCCACCGGTCACCATCTGCGCACCGTTCTCAAAAGCTATCACCAAATCTTCATCACTCTTCACCCCACCTCCAAAATCAATAATAAGAGACGTACGCACAGCTATCTGTTCCAACGTACGGTAGTTTACCACATGATGGGAAGCCGCACCGTCCAAATCGACCACATGAAGTCTGCGGATACCATGAGCCTCCAGCTCCAGGGCCACTTCCACGGGATTTTCGTTGTACACCTTCTTGCTGTCATAATCGCCTTGGGAAAGGCGTACACATTTTCCGTCAATAATGTCAATAGCGGGAATCAGTTCTATCATTTTATTTACGATTTGACGATTTACAGTTCCAGGAAATTCCGCAAAATACGCTCTCCCACACTTCCACTCTTTTCCGGATGGAACTGTGTGGCGTAGTAATTGCCTTTATGCAAAGCGGCACTGAACGGATGAATGTAATCCGTCACGGCTGCCGTACAATCATTGACTGGCACATAGAAACTATGTACGAAATAAACAAACTCTTCTTTAGTAAAGCCTTTAAAAAGTCCGCTATTCGTCCGGGCAATGGTATTCCATCCCATATGAGGTACTTTATCCTCGTGCCTCTGCGAAATGAAACGTTTCACATCAGTATCAAAAATACCCAGGCAATCCACATCCCCCTCTTCAGAGTGGCGGCACATCAACTGCATGCCCAGGCAAATGCCCAATACCGGCTGGCGTAACTCCTTTATCAGCCTATCCATACCACCGGCACGCAAAAAGTCCATAGTGGTTTCCGCCTCTCCCACACCGGGAAAGATAACCTTATCGGCAGCACGTAGCACAGCCTCATCCGCCGTAATCACTGCCTCTACTCCCAGACGCTTCAAAGCATAATCCACCGAACGGATATTGCCTGCATTATATTTGACAACTGCAACTTTCATTTTTTTAATTGAGAATTGACCATTGAAAGGTAATAATTGAAAGGTAATGACAAGTTCCCCACCATCAACTATCAATTATCAACTATCAACTAATTAAATATTACCGTTTTGTTCTTATATGCCAACACCTTGCGTTCAATATGCTTCTGAACAGCACGAGAAAGCACAATCTTTTCCAAGTCCTTACCCTTGTTCACCAAATCCTGCACAGTGTCCTTGTGTGTAATACGCACCACATCCTGCTCTATGATGGGACCGGCATCCAATTCTGTGGTAACATAGTGGCTGGTAGCTCCAATAATCTTCACTCCACGTTCAAACGCAGCATGATAGGGCTTCGCTCCCACAAATGCCGGAAGGAAAGAGTGATGGATATTGATTATCCTATTGGGATAAGCGTTTATCATTTGCTCGGAAATGACCTGCATGTAGCGCGCCAGCACTATGAAAGTTATCTTATGCTTTGCCAGTAACTCCATTTCCTTCTTCTCTTGTTCCTCCTTTGTCTCTTTGGTAATGGGGAAAAGATGGAAAGGAATACCGAAACGCTCGGCCACGTGCTGCAAATCGGGATGATTGCTTATAATAAGAGGTATCTCCACATTCCACTCACCAGCGGTGTAACGCGCCAACAAGTCGAACAAGCAATGGGACATCTTTGAAACAAAGATAGCCATACGCGGTTTTGTATCGGAGAAATAGAGACGGAAATTCATCTCATATTTCTGTGCATACAAAGTGGCAAAATAATCCTCAATCTTTTCCTGAGGCACCAGAAAATCTTTCAATTCCCATTCAATACGCATAAAAAAGATATTCTCTACATGGTCTACATACTGATCCAGATAGATAATATTACCTTTATTCACCGTTATAAAGTCTGTTACTTCTGCCAATATGCCTGGTTTGTCAGGGCAGTGTAGCAACAGTTTGGCTGTTTTCATCATCCTAAAATGTTTTTTATCATTTTTCAAATTACAACATTCTCTTTTTGAGTTCGCAAAAATAACGATTTATTGCAAAACAACGAACTTTTCGAGCAAGAAGTTTAAAACAAGCTCCGAAATGTTTCGTTTTCTCCAGGAAAGGTTTTCATATCAAGAATAAAACAGTGCATAAACGTATTTCTAAACAGTTGTTAAATTTACTTTTCTCTTATTTTTCCAATCTTCTCAATATGAGGATATAAAGCAAATACAGCACAAAACGCTTGGAAAAAAGTTCGCCATAGCTATTGCAGATATCAAAGAAATGCCTACCTTTGCAACCGCAATCAAGAGAGATAGCAACGAAAGAATGAAATAATGGTGCGTTAGTTCAGTTGGTTAGAATACATGCCTGTCACGCATGGGGTCACGGGTTCGAGTCCCGTACGCACCGCAATAAATATTGATTATCAATAATTTGCAAAACCAACACCCGATATTACACCCTAATATTGTAATATCGGGTGTTGGTTTTCATTTAGGATTTCATTTTGCTATTTCCTCGTTGCTTTCTTTACATATCCCGTCATAATGCAGTTTTAAAGTAATAGAATTAGTGAAACAACGTGTGTAAATAATATAAGCGCAATTCAGAAACAATCAGAGTTGCGCTTTTCTTTTGTTTATAAATTCAATGATTTATTTACACAAGGGCATAGGCTTACATTTCATTAAAGACTGTTTGCATCAAATAATCAAGAGTTTTATCAGGCTCAAATCCGAATTTGTATGCAATATCGCCAATAAGTCCTTTTTCTTCATCTGTCATTTGCCCACCAGCAATCATTATAACAACCATATCGTATAATATACGTAACTTTTTACGATCATCAGCAGGAGGCATGAAACTAATAGATGTAGCATTATTATTCACCCGATTGAGATGTTCCTCTGTCATATTTTCACGTTTCATGATAGTTTCTATTAATTGTCGCTGAGTTGGATTTCTAATTCCATTGGCTTTAGATATAGCAATCACACACATCAAATGCCATAGCTTAACTTTGGTTTCATATGAATCATCTTCTTTGGGAGTAACTTCTATTTGGTCGAAAATAGGAATAATAAACTCTACTATTCGCGAAGGATTAGTTATTGTAAATTGTAATTTTGCTAACTTTCCCTGTTTATAAAATAGCGATAGCATGTCGGGGCACATGTATTCTCCTATTCCACCTGCGAATAAATCTGTACTCAATAAGATCCTATCTTTATTTTCGGATTTCTCTTTGAAAAAACCGTTTAAGTTAATAAACTGTCCTAATTTTTGGTTAGCTATTATATAGCTTACTCCTTCAGATTGAGTATCTAAAATTATAGAGGTTGGAGTTACACTATGTTCTACAACACCTCCGTTTTCCCAAATATTAACATTGTCTGAAATAACCTTGACGGATGGTATTGTAATAGAACCTTGAGATTCTAAAAGGTTTATGGAAAATTGGTCATATGTTTCCATTGTAATTTATGTAATTTAGAGAATATAATATTGGAATATAGACTTAACGAACCGTATCTGAATATTTCACCAAATAAGGCTCAATATTGAAATTACTTCTTCTATACTTAGTTATATAGAAATTATTAGCAAACTTTGTTAGAGTACGATTTATGTAAGAGTGCATAATGTCTATTTTGTCCTGCTCAGGCAGTTGTTCTTTTACCCGAGCTTTTAAAACAGCTTCCATCATTAAAATGATTTCAGAAATAATCCGGAAAAGATCAGTATCAATAAGTCTATTAAATTCATTTATGTGTTCAGTAACGAAAACATCAAAAGCGTAATAAAAGGCTTCTTCTCCTCTATCTTCGTAGTCTATTGTATCAATAAGTTTTTGGATGTCATCCGCAAAATCCTTCTCACCGTAAACTATCTCCACATATCTTCCCAAACGAGGATCATAAGAAGGAAAACTTATTAAAGGTTCTGGAGCTGGAGCAACATGGCAAGTTATTACAAAATCAGTGGCTTTCATTGAAAACTGAAAGACTGTACATTTCTTGCCTTGAATAATCTGATGATTAATAGAAGGCTTTTTACTACCAAATTTAAAAAATCCCATTTTGATTATGTCTTTAACACTTTTCCCGTTCCTTCAGAGAAGTTTTGTTAAAATAGTAAAGCGTGGAACTGCAATGCCATGTCTTAGTTTGAAGGTCCTGAGAAAACCTGAGATACAGATATGGATATAGCAGCCCACGCTATAGCGTGAGAACCACTATGCCCTCCTTGTATCTCATTTTGAAAGTTTCTCAGGTTTTCAAACTACAAGATAAGCATAACGCTTCTTTAATTTCTATATGTATTGGATGTAGCTAACACTTGAAAAGGGACCCGGAACAACATTTAAAAAGTGCCC
>NZ_QTLN01000031.1:0-34767 GCF_003602735.1 Bacteroides sp. AF39-16AC
ATTTAATTTTTAACCGACTAGTGACCAAAAAATTTTTAGTGGACACTAGTGTAATGGAATCATAAGTAACCAGATGTGAACTCTTAATTTGCTCTTCAGTTATAATTTTCATATCTTCTATATATGCTGTTTTCTCAAAGTTCTTGCAATGTGTTTACCAGTCTCTCGTTATCCGCTCTTCCCCTCACCGCTATCCTCACGTAATTTCCTCCTTGAAATGCCTTCTTTGTCCCGCAATCCTTTATTAGGATATTATGTTCTTTCAGGAGTATATCCGTCAAGTCGTGGGATGTAAAACGCCCTATTACTTCACACAAAAAGTAATTTGCTTCCGAGGGAATCACACGAAGAAAATCAATATCTTGAAGAGTCCGGAAAAAATGTTCGCGTTCAGCAATGAAGTCCCGACAAGCCTTTTGATAATCCTTTTCATACTTTCCATAAATCTGCATGTAGAACTCTGCAAATGAGTTGATATTCCAGATAGAAACATCCTTCCGCATTTTATTTATCAGCTCCATGTCCGAAGTCGCTGCCATTCCAAGACGCAGTCCCGGAACCCCGTACGACTTAGAGATACTCTTAATGACAACCAAATGAGGATTATCCGCCAACATCGGGTTGTTGAGTAACGATATATTTTCTCCACTACGGGCAAAATCGAGGAAAGACTCATCAATAATAAGACGAATACCACGTTCCCTACTCCATTCCAAGAGAACCATCACTTCGTCTTTTGATAATAAATTTCCCGAGGGATTATCCGGATTGATAATCAACAAGGCTTCCAAATCCTTATTTCCGAAAAAGTGGCGGATGTCTTCATTTGTATAGGAGAAATCCTTGTTCTGCGGAATATAGGCTACGATGTTCATCGTTTCTTTCCGATTGGGATACTCCTCAAATGTAGGATAAATCACTCCTACGTTTCCCTTCAAGTGTTCCATCAGGCTTTTTATCAGTTCGGCTGCCCCGTTGCCCACACAAACATATTGTTGTCTGATATTGAAATATTTGCCCATCAACAGTGCATTCACATTCATTCCCGATGGATATTCAGTGAGCAATGTATCAAAGTTGGCACGCAGTTCGTTTTTCATCTTTTCCGGAGGAAAGAACGGGTTTACCAGATAGCAGAAATCCAGTAGATGAGGAAAACGCCAGTAACCGCCATAACGCTGTTGATAGCGAGACAGTTTATCTCCGGACTCAGCAAATAGGGTTTCGGCAATATCCAAATCCTGTATATCATCCACCTCATACCACTTTTCCGTTTCTTTGAGTGGTATTCCTTTCAAGCCGGTTTTGTCCAGCATGGCCAGCACGCGGAGCACGGATTCATAATACTCATTATTTCCCATTGCTTTGCTATAGGCTTCCAGAAAAGGGATGTATTTTTCTTTGGAAAAACCTTTGCTGAACTTATATACATTGACCGTTTTGTAATAACGGCTAATGTCATTAAAATCGAATGCCGATTTAGGAATAAAGTTCACTATGTTTTCATCCTTATCCAGCAGAACTACCGTACCGTCCATCCAACTCTCAAATTTGGCTACGGCGGCCAGATTGGGACGGTTATCCTCTATCATCCGCTTGAATATATCCACACAGAATATCATATCCGACTCCACCAGCAGTGTATCATCTTCAGCCAATTCTTTCTTAGCAAGAGCCAGTGAATAAATATTGTTGGTTTGGTCGTATATGGGATTCTCCACATATACCAAAGGTATATCACCATAGCTGGTACCGAGATAGTCACGCAACTTCTTGCCTTCGTAACCAATAACCAGTACTATACGTTGCAAGGAGAGCTGCGATAATTGTTCCAGTAGGCGGTCAATGAGACGTATCCCATTGACCTTTACCATACATTTAGTGTTATTGCTTGTCAACTCTCCCAAGCGGCGGCCCAATCCGGCAGCCAATATAATAACTTGCATAAATTCAGTTCTTATTTAATAGAATTCTATGTACTTTATCGAAGATTTTGAGTAGTTTTTCTATCCTCCCGCCATCCCCATCCAAAACTCGCGGAATTCTTCTTCCGTCATGGCTTCTTGCAGATAATCAAGGAGTTTCAGGACACGGTCGTGTCTTATACCAGCCCTTTTTTAATCTTCTGATACGTACTGAGGCTCATGTGTACGGCTGCGCAAAGCCCCTTTTGCGTGATGTGCAGCTGCATGCGTGCATACTCGATTTTCTCTCCCCACAGAAGGGAGTCCAGCGAATGTTCAATCAAACAATTCATAATTTTAAGTTTAATATAATTAAAAATAACACAAATAGTGTATCAAGGTTACAGTAGAGGTGTAATACCTTACGAAAAAGAGTGTCTAACTTCACCGGAAATTTTAAAACAAAAAGCAATAATGAATGAATTCAGAATGTCTCTCTTCCTCGCACCCATATCACCGGTGAAGGACGATGAGACGGGAAAAGTAGTGAAGCCTGCAACACTGACTCCCTACAAAACAACTGACTTACAAGAAGTTTACAAAATCATCACCACAAACGAACAACTAAAGCAACTTACCGGGCAAGTGCGCATGGCTGTAGAAAGCGGCGACACACAAGCCTGCCGACGACTGAAGCAAGAGAACCTCCCCTACGTTACCCCCTGCGGCGTATTCACCCGCCGACGGAGCGACTGCCTGACGGAGACCTCCGGACTGGTGGTAGTGGATGTGGACCACCTCCAATCCCTCGCCGAAGCCGAAGCTTTGCGGCAAAGACTGTTCGATGACCCTTATCTCTGTCCCACCCTGGTATTCGTCAGCCCCACCGGAAGGGGGGTAAAGGCATTCGTTCCCTGCCTGCACGAGCAAAATCCTGTCGAGGGGATACAATGGGCCATGAACTACGTGCACTGCATGTACGACGCCGAAAACACGCAACCCGGACAAGGGGTGGACACGTCGGGAAAGGACGTGGTACGGGCGTGCTTCCTCTGCCACGATGAGGGGGCGCTGATGAAATTATAAATTACTAATTACTAAAACAATGGAATCATTATCTTCATTGCATCTGCTGACCGAAGCCGTCAGAGGTGCCGGAGCCGACATAGCCCCAACCTATCAAGAGTACATCCAACTTGCCTTTGCCATTGCCACAGATTGTGGAGAGGTCGGACGGCAAGATTTCCTGACCTTGTGCAGCCTATCGCCCAAGTACGACCGACGTGCCGCCGACAAGCTCTTCAGTAACGCCCTGCGTAACGGACGGAACAACGTCCATCTGGGCACCGCCTTCCACCTGGCCGAGCTGTGCGGCGTAAAGCTACGTTCCGATGTTCTGCCCGACACATACGCTACATCTACTCAAAAAGAGACTTCTTCTCAAAAAGGTGCAGGTGCAAAGGTGTACCCTTCTCCTCACACACACACGTGTACGCGTAAGGAGGAAGAAAATTCCGAAATGCCGGGCAGCGACCCGCGCGTCTCGCTGCCCACCTTCGACGGGCACTCCGGCTGGCCTTATCCCCTGGAGGAGATTTTGAAGGCGGGCACTTCACCTGCGCAGCGCGACGTGCTGCTCTTGGGCGCCCTCACCGTACTGGGGGCCGGCATGGGGCGCAACGTACGCAGCTCCTACGGAGGCAAGATGGTGTCTCCCAGCCTGCAGACCTTCGTCGTGGCGCTGCCCGCAGCCGGTAAAGGCATCCTCTCGCTGGTGAGGCTGCTGGCCGAACCCATCCACGACGAAATACGCCAGGCTGTCACTGAAAGCATGAAGAGCTACCGCCGCGAAAAAGCCGCATACGACGCCATGGGCAAAGAGCGCGGCAAAGCCGAAATACCCGAAATGCCGCTCAACAAGATGTTCCTTATCTCCGGTAACAACACCGGAACCGGCATCCTGCAAAATATCATCGACTCCGACGGCACCGGACTGATATGCGAAAGCGAGGCGGACACCATCTCTGCCGCCATCGGCTCGGAATACGGACACTGGAGCGACACCATGCGCAAGGCCTTCGACCACGACCGCCTCTCCTACAACCGACGCACCAACCAGGAATACCTCGAAGTGAAGAAGACCTACCTCTCCGTACTGCTTTCCGGCACTCCGGCACAAGTGAAACCGCTGATTCCCAGTTCCGAGAACGGACTATTCTCCCGCGAACTGTTCTACTACATGCCCGCCATACACCGCTGGCAGAGCCAGTTCGACAAAGACGACCACGACCTCGAGGAGACCTTCAGGGCCTTGGGCAGGGAGTGGAAAGAGAAGCGGGAGGAGATTGTTATGAACGGCATCTTCACCCTGCGCCTCACGGACGGACAGAAGGATGAATTCAACCGTATCTTCTCCGCCCTCTTCGTCCGCTCCGGACTTGCCAACGGCAACGAGATGTCCGGCAGCGTGGCGCGTCTCGCCATCAACATCTGCCGCATAATGGAGGTGGTGGCCATGCTTCGCGCACAAGAGCGGGGGGCAATCACTTCCTCTCCCTACGTCTCGCCCGACCCCGGTACCGCCGCAGACAATATCAAGGACCACATCGTCAGTCTGTGGGACCTCACCATCACTCCCGATGACTTCCATGCCGTGCTGGCACTAGCCGAAAGCCTTTACCGACACAGCACCCACATACTCTCCTTCCTGCCCAACAACGAAGTCGTCAGCCGCGGCAATGCCGACCGTGACGAGCTGATAGGCTGCATGAGCGAGGAGTTCACCCGCGCCTCCTATCTGCAGAAGGCAGAAGAGATGGGCATCAAGTTCGAGACTGCCACCAGCTGGCTGAAAAGGCTCTGCAAGAACGGACTGGTGGAGAAGACAGATGACAAGGGTGTCTATCGGAAACCGCAAGCATGACACCGGCCGCACCTCGCGCATACACACGTATGTGTGTGCGTGTGTGTGTAAGGAAGGCGGTGCACTTTTGCACCTTACACCCTTTAAACACCAAGGCACGGAGGCACAGAGTAAACCTCTATACTGTGTTCGTAAACCTCCACTCTGTGTCCGCAAACCCCAGCTTCAGGGTTCGCCCAGCGCAGCCACTATCAGCCCCACCTGGGCGGGTGTGTAGCTGCGCGAGCGGGCGGATCCGCCTTGTAACAGAAGATTCTCACGCAGACCCGGATAGAGGTCAATCCACTGCCGCAGTTTACGGAAAGCGGCGTCGGGGCAAAGATGGGGACTATAGAGCAGGGCCAGTTCGGTACGCCCGTAGGTACGGATTACAAAAGAGTTCATGGTTCTTGTATCTTGATTTATTTCTTACAAATATAGCCATAAAACACGACATGTTCAAACCCTGGAAGGTAAATAACCGGAGATAACCGACCATAACCGACACCAACCTACGATAACCCGTAAATGCCTATGGGCACCCCCTTATCTTTGCATTGTTGAATTCAACCCGAGAACATCCGATTTTAATTTTTAACTTTTAAATTTCAATTGTTTATGATTCGTTACAAAAAGTATCAAATGACGGGCGAGAACAGCCCGCTAAAAGGCCTCTGGTATGCGCGTCCCGTCATCGAAGAGACGTATGACACCGAACGTCTGGCAAAGCACATGGCAAACCACAACACCCCCTACTCTGCCGGTGTCGTCAAGGGGGTCCTTACCGACATGATTTCGTGCATCAAGGAGCTTATCCTTGACGGCAAGAATGTGAAGCTGGACGACCTCGCCATCTTCTCCGTAGGCATTGTCAGCAGGAAAGGGGCGGCATCGGCTGCCGACTTCACGCTGGCAGACAATGTGAAGGGCCTGAAGCTCCGTGCCCGTGCCACGGGGGAGTTGAGCAACGCACAAATCAACCTGGAAGGCCAGATGAAGGAGGCGGCAGTCTACAATCCCGACGGAGGTACCACCGAAGGCGGTGGCGGTAATCCGGGCGGAGGTTCGGACGGGGACCAGGGAGAGAATCCGCTGGGGTGAAAATAATTACAAATTATTAATTACTAATCACTATGGGAGAAACGAAAAAATCAAAATCCGTGTGGGGCATTGTCCTCAAAGTAATCATCACTGTGGCAACCGCTATTGCGGGGGCCTTAGGTTTCAGTTCCTGCAAGTAGCGTATGCGTACCGTTACACTGTTTGTTGTTCATTGCTCGGCCACGCCTCAAGGCGTGAGCCTGGGCTTTGAAGATTGCCGGAGAGACCACGTCCGTCACCGCGGGTTCAAGGATATCGGGTATCATTTCTACGTCACCCGTGACGGCGAGATTCACCGCGGTCGCCCGTTGGAGAAAATCGGTGCACATAGCCTCCATCACAACCGCCACTCCATCGGCATCTGCTATGAAGGGGGACTGGATGCCGCAAGTTGTCCTGCCGATACCCGCACGCTGGAACAGAAGGCTTCGTTGCTGGCACTGCTGCGAGAGTTGAAACGGGTCTTTCCACACGCACTGATTGTGGGGCACCATGATTTGAATCCGCAAAAGGATTGTCCGTGTTTCGATGCAGAAAAGGAGTATAGGGGGCTGTAGAAGGCTCCCTATTTTTCAGTTATACAATAACCTGATACTTCACTTCAGATTACAATCAATCAACTTATCAACCTCATTTATTAGGAATAATACTTGGGGATATAGATTATTCACTTCCTCTTTTGTAAACTCCCGGAAGTCATCATAATCACTTGCTTGTCGTTTATCATATATCTTGGAAAAAATGCGCCCACAATCAGAAGGCAACAAGTTTGTCTTTACAAAATGCAATCCGAAGGCTTGACGAACGCCCATGTGACTTTTCACTTCAATATTATTCAATATCAGCAATGCCGAAACTATATGAAAACAAGCATAATACATTCTATTGACAGTAGAATTCCACAACTCATTATCAATCAACACATCAACATCGTGTATCAAGTCATGCGCTTTTTGACGTCTGTAACAGACAATATCACGTTTTACATCTTCTTCCATTACAGTAGCACTCCGTCTTTCATTACATTATAGTAGAATAAGGTCTTTCTTTTGGCAGCTTCCCAAGCCCTACTGGTCATTACCACCGGGCTGATAACAGTACCTGTCTCTATCTCCAAGTCATATATCGGAGCTGTAATCACATCTTCCTCTGTAGGAGACAATACATCTTTATCAACCAGAATCAGAATGTCAATGTCGCTATTCTGTTTGTTATCCCCCCGTGCTTCGGAGCCATAAAGAATAGTTTGAGAGTTGGGAGCAACACTCTTTATTAAATTTTTCAGACGACCTACCACTTCTTTACGATTCATAAAATGATGCTTTATAGGGTTATGCCACAACAAAGATAATAAAAAATCTCCCAAAAGCAACTTATCTCGCCTTAAAAAACAATCACACGTACTCCCACGGATACGGATTATCCATCACATTGCGAAATTCGGCAATCGCCTCCTGCTGTTCGACGGAAAGCGTGGCAGAATCCCAGGAATTGATAATGGCTTGTGCTTCGTCGGCCAGCGGTTGGTCGAACACCTCGCCGTAGCAGGCGGTGAGCAGACGCAGTTTCAGCAGCGACGGGGGAAGCGCGTCGAGGATGTCCCAGCAGAGGTCCAGCACCTGCTGCATGTGTTCCTGCTTCTCACCGTGGTCGATAAAAGAGGTGTTGTAACCCATCAAAAGCGCGAGGTAGATGTTGGCCGTTTCTTCCGGATTGGCACCTTTTGTGCGCGAGGCATACAATGCCGTAGCCAGGCGATAGACTTCGCCATTACGACGTGACAAGTCGTCACTATACACCGGACTGCCGTCCGTACCTAAATACATCAGTTCGTGTGCGAGGCACTGGAGAGTGACCGCTTGTTCGGAAAGAGACATAGATAATTAAAAATTAAAAATTAAAAAATTAAAGTCAGCTGATTACTTCGATAAGGTCGGGATGGATGGTGGCCATGGCTACGACGATGACACCCTGCACCTCGATGACAACACGACGGTCGCGTGCACCTTTCACTTTCAGGAAGATACCCTCCTGCCCTTCGAATTCACCGCCCGTGATACGCACCTTGGTGCCTTTCTTCAGATTCACCTCCTCGGGCTTGAAGTAGAGAAGATGGTCGCTGTAACTGCCGGCAACGGCAATGAAGCGTTTCATTTGCTCGTCGGGAACAATGATTTTGCTGCCGGTGCAACGGTCGTTGATGTATTGCAGATAGGTGACCAGAGACTTGACACGCTTCACCTCTGAAGGACGTGCATGGACAAAGACCAGATTGCGTATAACGGGAACTTGAACACGGATTTTCTTTCCCCGCTTGACAACAGTTTCGTATCTCATAGGGACGAAACAGCCTAATTTCTCCTTTTCGAGCAGGCGGATAGCATCCAGCTCTCTGCGGTAGGTGGCACGCATGGCATGCCAAATTTCGGTCTCTTTCTCCTGCTCCATTCTCCTGTTTTTCTTATAGAAGGATATTCTTCCGGGGCTTTGAATTTCTCGCATCAAACTGAAATTCAATCATTTACAAGTGAATACCATAAAATATAACGGATTTTAGTATTCCTTTTATTCCAAATTTGTTCTGGTACACTTATCTTACAGATAAGATACTATAAACGAATGAGTTATATGCACACAGGTGTTTTTTAAACGTTCGTTTAAAAAACGTCAATATTTAGGAAGTGATAAAAGAGGATTTTATCTAAAAAATGGCAAGAAGTAAAAAAGATGTGTACTTCATTCAACATATTAATTAACAGTGATTTATATGGCATGAAAGTATTTTTATAGAATATTTTTATTAAACATTTTGTGGGATTCAAAAATACACCTTATCTTTGCGAACATTAAACGAACGTTTAAAAAACACCTCTCTTCTCACATTCATACCACTATTAATCAATCAATTACTAAGCAAAACAGATATTTTTCATCATTAGATACATATCACTACTTGCACCCTTTTTTCCGCACAAAAAACAGCTTTTATTATCCATAATAAAAGGGCTACACCTTTTCCTCCTCATGGTGTAGCCTTAAACACAAAAGGGTGTAGCTATCCAAGGCAAATGGTGTAGCCCTTCTTCAAAAAAGAGAGCCAAATAGGATAATAATAAAGAAAAATCAGTTAACTACTTTTCTTATAACTTTTTACCGCCCACAGATTGAAGACCAATGCAAAGACCAACACGGCTCCCAGTTGCGGAAGCAGTTCGGCAAATCCGCCACCACGGAGATAGATGGTACGCATCACCTCCACAAAATAGCGTAGCGGATTGATGCACGTAATCCATTGCGCCCACTCAGGCATACTGTGGATAGGGGTGAAAAGACCACTCATCAGAATAAGGATAAGCATGAAGAACCACATGACAAACATGGCCTGCTGCAACGTGGTCGAATGATTGGATATGACCAGCCCGAACCCCGACACCACCGGTAGAAAAAACAGCGCCATGCCGTAGATAGTGAGGAAATGTCCCGCCGGCAGAATGCCGTAAAGTACCCATGCCAGAACGAAACAGATGGTCAGCACCACAAAACCTATCAGCCAGTAAGGTATCAGCTTGGCGGCAATGAAAGTGAACTTGCCGACGGGGGTGACATTTATCTGCTCGATGGTGCCCGCCTCCTTCTCGCCCACCACATTGAGGGCAGGGAGAAAACCGCAAATCAGCGTCAGCAGCATTACCATGAGGGCAGGAATCATGAAAAGCTTGTAGTTCAGCGTGGGGTTGTAAAGATTCTGCGTAGTGATGTCCACCCGGGGAAGCGGCTTCCCGGCAAGCCCTTGCGAAGACGACTCCGAACCCAGTTCACGGGTATAGTCACTGATGATGGAAGACAAGTAGGATCCTCCCAGACTGCCCTTCGTGCCGTTCACGGCATTGGCCGCCACCAGCAGACGAGGCGCCTCTCCCTTCACCCAATCCTTTTCGAAATCACGGGGAATCTCCAGCACGACATCTGCCGAACCTGCTTCAATGGCCAGCAAAGCCTCATCGTATGTATCGGGAAGCGCTGTCAGGCAGAAATAAGTGGATGCACCGATTTTATCTACCAGACGGCGAGACAAGACGCTGTGGTCATTGTCCACTATATTCAGATTGATGTTCTTTATCTCCAGATTGGCGGCCCAGGGCATCAGTATCATAATCATGCACGGGAAAATGAAAATCAGCTTGGGCAGGAAGGAGTTGCGGAACAACTGCTTGAATTCCTTTTCAATGAGAAACTTTATCATAAGACGATATTTTAAAGATTTTAGACACAAGAACAAAAGAACAGATTTCCCGTATCCTTTTGTCCTTATGTTCTTCTGCCTGAATAATTAATACAAAATTCATATCCGCTCTTTACTCAAGCCGATGCTTGAATTTCTTGAAACTCACCGTTATCAGCAATACCGCCATCGTGGCAAGTATGCCGACCTCCATCAGCACAAGCGAAACATCCACTCCCTCAATCATCAGCTTACGCACCGCCTGGATATACCAGCGTGCAGGAAGCACAGCTGAAATGGCCTGCAGGATAACGGGCATACTCTCAATGGGGAATATCATGCCCGAAAGCAACATGGTGGGCATCATCAGCATCAGTCCGGACACCAGCATGGCGGCAACCTGCGTCCGGGTGACCGTGGAAATCAGCAGCCCCAGCGCCAGGGAGACAAAGATGAATAGCAGCGACACCACCACCAGCCAGAACAAGCTGCCCGCCACGGGAACATCGAGCACATAGACCGAAAGCAGAAGAATGGTGGTCAAGTTGACAAACGACAGCACAAAATAGGGCACCGCCTTTGCCAGAATGATGAAAAGCGGTTTGACGGGAGAAACCAGCAGGACCTCCATCGTCCCCGTCTCCTTCTCGCGCACAATGGAGATGGAGGTCATCATGGCGCAAATCAGCATCAGAATAAGCCCCATGACACCCGGCACGAAGTTGTAGGCACTCTTCATCTGCGGATTGTACAGCAGCTTGAGCTGGGGTACGATGGCAGCGGCATGCACTCCCGGCGGAAGCATCTCCTGCCCGGCAGAGGAAATGATGTTTGCGGCATAGCCTGCCTGCATAGTCGCCATATTGGGGTCTGTGGCGTCGGAGACAAGCTGCACGCGCGCCTCGCCGGTATAAAGCTTGTCCGAGAAACGCTCGCTGAAAACAAGCGCCATGTCAATCTCCCCTCTTCCGAAAGAAGCCTCCATATCGGCGGGAGAATGCAGGCGGCGGATGACGGTGAAGTATTCGCTTGCATCCATGCGGTCGATGATACGGCGGGTAACTACGTCATTCGACGGGTCGAGCACCGCCACACGCACGTTCTTCACCTCGGTGGTGATGGCAAAACCGAAAAGGATTATCTGCACGATGGGCATGCCCAGCAGAATCAGCATCGTGCGCCGGTCGCGGAAGATATGGAAGAACTCTTTTCGGATGAAAGATATGAATTGTTTCATTGTCTATATTTATATTTAGGCTCGGATAATGCGGATTTCACGGATTTTCAGTCGGCGGTTCGCACGGCTTGACGAGCCAGTTGTTGGAATACATCGTCCATCGTAGTGGCATTGAACTGCCGTTTCAGCTCCCCGGGAGTGTCGAGTGCACGGATGACGCCGTCTACCATGATGGAGATGCGGTCGCAATACTCTGCCTCGTCCATAAAGTGGGTGGTGACAAAGACGGTGATGCCCTCGTCGGCAGCCTGGTAAATCAGCTCCCAGAACTGGCGGCGCGTGGCAGGGTCCACCCCACCCGTAGGCTCATCCAGAAAGACAATCTTGGGACGGTGGAAGATGGAGACGGAGAAGGCCAGCTTCTGCTTCCAGCCCAGCGGAAGGCTTTTCACCAGTGTATCCCGTTCCTTTTCCAGCCCGAGGCGGAGGAGCAGCTCATCCGTCTTGGGGGCAATCTCCGCTTCGGGGATGCCGTAGATACCGGCAAAGAGGCGGATATTCTCCCACACCTTGAGGTCTTCGTAAAGGGAAAATTTCTGGCTCATGTAGCCGATGTTCTTCTTCACTTCTTCGGGTTGGGAAGCCACATCGAAACCTGCCACACATGCCTTGCCGCCGGTGGGGCGGCTAAGTCCCGTAAGCATGCGCATGGCGGTGGTCTTGCCTGCCCCGTTGGCTCCCAGGAAACCGAAAATCTCGCCCCGATGGACTTGGAAGGAGATGTGGTCTACAGCGGTGAAATTACCGAACCGCTTGGTCAACCCTTCCACTTCAATCACCTTGTTTTCGTGGTTTTCCACCCGTTCGTGCTGCAAGCCCGGAGGGCAGAGGATGCCCGCAAAGCGTGTCAGGATACGGTCGGGGGTATCGATGCCTTTTATCTCTCCTTCGTTGATGAAGGCGATGCGGTCGCATTGGCGCGCTTCGTCGATGATGGGGGTGGAAGCAATGATGGTGATACCCTGCTCCTTCAGTCGGCGAAGCATTCCCCAGAATTCCTTGCGGGACACGGGGTCGACGCCCGTAGTGGGTTCGTCCAGAAAGAGGACATCCGGTTTATGGATAAGGGCACAGCTAAGGGCGAGTTTCTGCTTCATGCCGCCGGACAACGCTCCGGCGCGGCGCTTGCGGAAAGGTTCTATCTGCCGGTAAATGTCGCGCACCAAATCATAATTCTCCTCGATGGTGGTGTGGAAGACGGTGGCGAAGAAATTGAGATTCTCCTCCACCGTCAAGTCCGGATAGAGGGAGAAGCGTCCGGGCATATACCCCACCCGCCTGCGGATGGCTTTGTAGTCCTTCACCACATCCAGACCGCAGACCGAGGCCGAGCCTCCGTCAGCAAGCAGCAAAGTGGTGAGGATGCGGAAAAGCGATGTCTTGCCCGCACCGTCCGGCCCGATGATGCCGAAAAGCTCACCGGGAGCCACTGACAGAGAGACACCCCGCAGGGCTTCCACGCTGCCGTAACGTTTGGAGATATTAGTTAAAGTTACAGCCTCCATACATTCCTATTTTCAGCATCCCGTCATTCTTCACGGCAATCTTTACAGCATAGACCAGATTGGCGCGCTCGTCTTTCGTCAGGATAGTTTTTGGAGTGAACTCGGACGTATCGGAAATCCAGGTGACGATGCCGGGGTATTCTTTCCGCACTTCCTTTCCATAATCCGCATAAACCTTCACTTGCTGCCCCAGCTTGATTTCGGCAAGCTGCTCGGAGGTGATGTAGGCACGGAGGTAAATCTGCTCCATATCCGCCACTTTGAAAAGAGGGGTGCCGGGAGCAGCCAGTTCTCCGGCTTCGGCATATTGGGCAAGGACGGTTCCCGTCAGCGGAGAGGTGATGTGGCATTTGCGCAACTGGTCTTCTATCTGCGCCACCTGGATGCCGACAGAGGAACTTTGCCACGTCAGGCTCCGGTCACTGTTGCGCAGGGTGGAGTTCTGTGCGTCGAGCTGCTTGCGGAGGACTTCGAGAAGGGACTCGGCATCATCCAGTTGCTTCTGGTTGGCGGCACCCACACGGAGCAGGTTGGACACACGGTCGCGCTCGCGCCGTGCCTGCACAATCTGTTCCTGAGTGGCGGCTACTTGCTTCAGGATATCAGGCCGCTGGCCTTCCACGGACTTGACACTGGCCTCCAACTGGAGTTTCTTCAGATAGAGTTGGACGGTATCTATAATGCCTACCTCCTGCCCGTCTTTCAGTGTCGTGCCTTCCTCGATGTCGAAACTCAGCAGTTTTCCAGACGCCTCGGCAGAAACGATGACTTCGGTAGCCTCGAACGTTCCCGTCGCATCATATTTCGGAGTACCGCCGGTACAGGCGGCAAGGAGAAATAAAAAAGGAAATAATTTCAATGATTTCATACTATTTCAAGTTATAAATTACGGATTATAGTCATTAATTGTTCAGCGTATATTTCAGCTGCCAGATGTTCATCAGCAACTGCACCTCATGCAATGCCTTGGTCTGTCGTGCCATACTTTCGTTGGTAATCTCCCGCAGCATATCGGTCACGGTCATTGTCCCGTTCTGCACCTTGGCCTCGGCTGCACGGCGGATATTCCCACGCAGACGGATAATCTCGTCATCATCCGCCATCTGGCGGCGCATGGATACAATGCCCGCATCCTGCTGCGTAGCCTGCAGGCGAATGTTGAAAAGGAACACATCCCGGCCGGTCTCTATCTGTTGGCGGGTATTGTCTATCCTGCGGCGGTCGTTCTTCAACGTATACAGACTGCCGAAATTCCAGGACATGCGCACCCCCGCCATGCAATAGGCGTTGAATTCATCTTTCAACATATTCAATCCCAGATTGCCGTATGCCCCTTGTACAAAAAGGCCGAAACGCGGCATCAACCGGGTGTTCAAGGCTGCCTCCTGCTGGTGGAGTTGCTCTCCCTGCGCATCGTACCAACGAAGTTCGGGACGGTTGTTCATCTGCCGGTCTATGTTTTCTTCGGCAGCCGGTTTCAATAAAACCGTTTCGGAAGAGAGATCCTTGCCCGTAAAGGCAGCAAGCATGCTGAGGTATGCACGGCGGGTGGTCTCCAATTCCACACGGTGCTGCCTGGTGTTCAGTTGCTCTACGCTGACTGCATCCAGGTCGCTCAGGGTGGCGATGCCATTGGCTATATAGTCGGCTACCTGCTTGTGGGTTCTTCCTAAATCTTCTTGCAAGAGGCTGTTCTGTTTCAGCTGTTCGTCCAACAGCAGGATGCCGAAAAAGAGCTGGTTCACCCGGTCAGTCAAGGCATACATGTCTACATGCTGTTTTTCCAGTTCCACTTCCGAGGCGGCACGCGTCAATCGTTTTCTGGAACGTATATCCCCACCATCCCAGAGGGTCTGCTGCACTTCGAGCATCACCTGGTACTGGTCTTTCGAAGCAGTCTTGATGTCAAGATTAGGGATTTCGACCGGTAGCCGGGTGATGTCACTCTGGTACGTGGCCTTGCCGGATAGGGAAAACTGGGGCAAGTAACCTTTTCCGGCATTGGAGAGGTCGTACCCGCGTGCCTTTTCTATCAGTCCGTATTGCCTGACCAACGGATAATTGTCTTGCGCCCGGCGCTGGCACTCTTCCAACGTGAGCTGGGCATGTGCCAGCATGGCGGCAAGAGAAAGGGTAAAAAAGAAAACGGTTCGTTTCATATCCATTCTGTTTCTTGTTTATTCTACATGGTTTTGTTCTATACACATGCAAAGATAAAGGCATAACCCTATAACCTTACAATCCATTTGTGCGCAAAGATGTTCTAATAGTACGACATTTCGTAGAAAAAGACAAATAATAGGAACACTTTATTATCTTTGCGGTGGAAATATACATTATTCATAAAGGGAAAGATATGGAAAAGAACAAACCGATAAGCGTCGCATTCGAGGACATCCGCAACAATCCGGATTTTATAGAACATTCCGAATACAGATTTATAAACGACGATTTGGGAATGGTCATCAGTTTTCAAGCAATGGGATTCAGGCTATTCCGCACCCAGCAACCTTATCGTGCCAAAGAAGGAAGGATTGTACGCATCATGCAAGGTAAGGGCCGAATCTCCATCAATCTTATCGAATATGAAGCTACAGCCCACGATATTATTATCATCCCTGACAATTCGCTGATAGAAATATCGGAAGTCAGTCCCGACTACGAATTCCAAGTCATCATGCCCACTGCCAATTTTCTGCCCGTACTACAGAATTCCATTCTTTCGGAAGCTTATACACGAAACGGAATCCGCCTTTCATGCAACAACGAGGAATGGGCACACATCAGCAGCTTCTTCTCTTTATTGTGGAATATACTACATTGTTTGCCCTACCGCCGCGGAGCTGTACAGCACTTGATTGTCTCACTTCTCTATAACCTTAAGTATATCCACGAGCACACATGCAAGTCAACTCCGTCACGCCTTTCACGCCAGGAAGAGCTATTCCGCCGCTTCATCGCTTTGGTGAACCAACACAGCAAGCACGAACGCAGCGTCAACTTCTATGCCGACAAACTATGCCTGACACCGCACTATCTGAGCTCGGTGATACGTGAAACAAGCGGACAAACCGTGATGCAATGGATTAATCAAGCAGTTATCCTCGAAGCCAAAGTATTGCTGAAACACAGTAATCTACTGGTGTTTCAAATATCAGACGAACTGAACTTTCCCAATCCGTCGTTCTTCTCGAAGTTCTTCAAACGTATGACGGGGATGACACCGGCGGAATACCAGAAACAAACCTGACCTCAAAACAGCTGTCCTATACGGGAGCCTGACGGTCCGTCGCAAGAGTCCGCTTCCAATGCCAGCATCCCTTGTTTGGCTGCCAGTCCACCGGCATAGCCTATCAGCGTATGGTTGCTGCCCACCACACGATGGCAGGGGATGAGTATGGAGAGGGCATTTGCCCCATTGGCAGCCGCCACCGCGCGTACGGCTTTCGGATTGCCCAGCTTTCGTGAAAGCTCGCCGTAGGACACTGTTTTTCCGTAAGGGATGTTCTGCAACTCCTGCCACACCGTCCGCTGGAATTCTGTTCCGACTGCAAGCAGTGGAACATCGAATATGGTCCGCTTACAGGCAAAATACTCATCCAACTGAATGATTGCCCTTGCAATCACTTCCGAAGTGCCTTCCTCATAATCGGCATGCAGCGCCTGCCGTATACGCTTATCAACGGGTACTCTACGTTTCTCGTTCAGCATCCAGTCGCATAGGCAGAGTTTATCGCCGAAAGAGCCGAGGAGCAACTCGCCATAAGGAGATTGATAGTATTGGGTCAAAATTGTTTCCATCGAACTTAGTTTTCAGCAAAGATAGCAAATTAAATCATCATTTGTACTCCGCCCACGACTTGATAGCCAAATCATCCGGCATCATCGTGCAGAATGCATTGATGAACGCACTTGCCAGACGGGCATTCGTTATCAACGGAATATTGAGGTCGATGGCGGCACGGCGTATCTTGTAGCCGTTATCCAACTCGCCTGCGGTGAGGTTCTTCGGAATATTGACCACCATGTCTATCTCCTTGCGGTGCAGCATGTCGAGTGCCTGCGGCTGGCGTTCGGGTTCGCTGGGCCAGTAGACGCGCGTATTCTCCACACCGTTCTCCGTAAGGAAGTTGCTGGAACCACCCGTGGCAAATATCTTATACCCCTTCTTCTGAAGCATACGCGCGGCAGAAAGCATGTCCACTTTCTGCTTCGGAGTACCGGTAGAAAGCAGGATATTTTTCTCTGGAATACGATATCCCACGGAGAGCATCGCCTTGAGAATGGCGCAGGAAGTATCGCTGCCGATGCAACCCACCTCGCCCGTGCTTGCCATATCCACACCCAGTACCGGGTCGGCCTTCTGCAGACGGTTGAAGGAGAACTGGCTCGCCTTGATGCCTACGTAATCCAAATCGAACAGATTCTTGTCCGGCTTCTGTACCGGAATGCCGAGCATCACCTTCGTGGCAAGTTCAATAAGGTTTATCTTCAGCACCTTGCTGACAAACGGGAACGAACGGCTGGCACGGAGGTTGCACTCAATCACCTTGATGTCGTTCTCGCGTGCCAGATACTGGATATTGAACGGACCGGAGATGTTCAGCTCACGGGCAATCTCGCGGCTGATGCGCTTGATGCGGCGCACCGTCTCCACATACAACTTTTGTGGCGGGAACTGGATAGTGGCGTCACCGGAATGCACTCCGGCAAACTCGATATGCTCACTGATGGCGTACGCGATAATCTCTCCATCTTGCGCCACAGCATCCATCTCCACCTCCTTGGCATGCTCAATGAACTGGCTCACCACTACGGGATGTTTCTTGCTGACATTCGCCGCCAGCTTCAGGAAGCGTTCCAGCTCCTCCCGGTTGGAACAGACGTTCATCGCAGCGCCGGACAATACGTAGGAAGGACGGACCAATACCGGGAAGCCCACCTTATCCACAAAGGCGTTGATGTCCTCCAGGGAGGTCAGCGCCCGCCATTCGGGTTGGTCTACACCAATGCGGTCGAGCATGGCGGAGAACTTGTCACGGTCTTCGGCATTGTCGATGCTCCTGGCGCTTGTGCCGAGAATAGGTACCTTCTGCGCATCGAGGCGCAGGGCAAGGTTATTCGGTATCTGACCACCGGTAGAGACAATCACCCCGTGGGGATTCTCCAGTTCGAGAATATCCATCACGCGCTCGAAGGTGAGCTCGTCGAAGTAAAGACGGTCGCACATGTCATAGTCCGTAGACACGGTTTCGGGGTTGTAGTTTATCATGACACTGCGGTAGCCTTCCTGGCGGATGGTGTTCAGGGCCTGCACGCCGCACCAGTCGAACTCTACGGAAGAACCGATGCGGTAGGCGCCGGAGCCCAATACGACGATGGACTTGTGGTCGCCGAGGTAACGGACATCATTTGCCGTGCCGCTATACGTTAGGTAGAGATAGTTGGTCTGTGCGGGATATTCGGCGGCAAGGGTATCTATCTGCTTCACTACGGGCAGAATGCCTGCACTCTTGCGGAAATTGCGGACGGCAAGGATGGCTTCTTCGCCGTCCATTGCTTGTTCCAAGCCGAGGGCACGGGCTATCTGGAAATCAGAGAAGCCTTGTACTTTGGCTTTACGCAACAAGTCCACGGGAATCATTGGCAACTCTCCATCAGCCATAAAAGAGTGCAGTTCCCTGCTGGTATCCATGATGTTCATCAACTTCTCCAGGAACCAACGGTCTATCTTGGTCAATTCGTGCACCTGGTCCACCGTATACCCGGCACGGAAGGCTTTGGAGATGACAAAGATACGTTTGTCGGTAGGTTCGCGCAGAGCCTTGTCCAAATCGGCAATCACCAGTTCCTTGTTCTCTACGAAGCCGTGCATGCCCTGGCCTATCATGCGAAGCCCCTTCTGGATGGCTTCCTCGAAAGTACGGCCGATAGCCATCACCTCGCCTACCGACTTCATGCTTGAACCCAGCTCTTTGTCCACCCCGTGGAACTTGCCCAAATCCCAACGCGGTATCTTGCAGACCACATAGTCCAGGGCGGGTTCGAAGAAAGCGCTTGTAGTCTTTGTCACAGAGTTGTTCAAGTCGAACAAGCCATAGCCCAAGCCGAGTTTTGCCGCTACAAACGCCAACGGATAACCCGTTGCTTTAGAGGCAAGTGCAGACGAACGGCTCAAGCGTGCATTTACCTCGATTACCCGGTAGTCCTCGCTCATCGGGTCGTAGGCATACTGCACGTTACACTCTCCCACAATGCCGATGTGACGGATAATGCGGATAGCAAGTTCACGCAATTTATGATAGTCCGTATTGCTCAACGTCTGTGACGGGGCAATAACGATGGACTCACCTGTATGGATGCCCAGGGGGTCGAAGTTCTCCATGTTGCAGACCGTGATGCAGTTGTCGAAGCGGTCGCGCACCACCTCGTATTCCACTTCCTTCCATCCCTTCAGCGATTTCTCCACCAGCACCTGTGGGGAGAAGGAGAAGGCTTTCTCCACCAGCACATTCAGCTCTTCTTCATTGTCGCAGAAGCCCGAACCCAGTCCGCCAAGCGCATATGCGGCACGGACAATGACCGGGTATCCCAGTTCCCGGGCTGCGCGACGGGCATCCGCCGCATTCTCCACGGCTTCGCTCTTGATGGTCTTCACATCAATCTCATTCAGTTTCTGCACAAAGATTTCACGGTCCTCCGTGTCAATGATGGCCTGCACGGGAGTGCCGAGAACCGTCACGCCGTACTTCTCGAAAATCTTGTCTTTATAGAGGGAGACACCGCAGTTCAGTGCCGTCTGTCCGCCAAAAGCAAGCATGATGCCGTCCGGGCGCTCCTTCTCTATCACCTTCTCCACGAAGTAAGGAGTGACGGGCAGGAAGTAAATCTGGTCGGCAACTCCTTCCGAGGTCTGTACCGTGGCAATGTTCGGATTGATGAGAACCGTGTAGATGCCTTCCTCCTTCAATGCCTTGAGCGCCTGCGAACCGGAGTAGTCAAATTCTCCTGCCTCACCGATTTTCAGTGCGCCGGAACCGAGCAGCAGGACTTTCTTTATATTGTTTTCTTTCATTTGCATATCTGTTTATTAAAAATGTAATAGTAGTAATAAAACCTTATCTTTCTCTTACCTTACACAATCAGTCACTAATTGAATGGCATTCAGTATAGGACTGAAAGGTATTCACTCTGGGACTGAATGACATTCAGTATGGGACTCATTATACCGTCTTTTACATACTGATTATCAAGAGATTATGAACGCAATCATTCTTGATAAAATTCTCTTACTAAAGCAACTTCACAAAGTCATCAAAAAGAAACTCCGTATCCGTCGGCCCGCTGGCAGCTTCGGGATGAAACTGTGCGGAGAACCAGGGATTGCGTTTGTGGCGGATTCCTTCATTAGAACCATCGTTCATATTGATGAAAAGCGGTTCCCAGTCTTCTGTCAGCGTGTTGTTGTCTACGGCATACCCATGATTCTGTGAGGTGATGAAGCAACGTTCCGTACCCACCATACGCACCGGTTGGTTATGGCTGCGGTGGCCGTATTTCAATTTGTATATCTTGGCGCCCCCAGCTTTGGAAAGCAACTGGTTTCCCATACAGATGCCGAAGATGGGCAGTTTCTCGTTCTGCATTGCCTTGCGGATATGCTGCACGGCAGCATCGCAGGTATCGGGGTCGCCAGGGCCGTTGGAGATGAACAACCCGTCGAACTCCATCCCAGTATAATCATAGTCCCAGGGAACGCGAATCACTTCCACGTCACGTTTCAGCAGGCAGCGGATGATGTTATGCTTGACGCCGCAATCCACAAGGAGCACTTTCTTCTTACCGGTTCCTTCGTTGTAACGGATAACCTCCTTGCAGCTAACTTTATCCACATAATTCACATCGGCATAAGAGGCCTCAGGCATTTCATCCGATTCATCATCAAAGGCGATACGTCCCATCATCACCCCATGCTCGCGAAGCACCTTTGTCAGTTCGCGGGTATCGATGCCCGTGATGCCCGGAATCTGTTCGCGTTTCAGCCAGTCACCGAGACTTTCCACCGCATTCCAATGGCTATAATTTTCACTATAATCGCTTACAATAATGGCTTCGGCATGGATATGCTCGCTCTCCATAAAAGTGGCAAGCCCATTCGGTTCGAGAGTAAAAGGCGGCACACCGTAATTGCCCACCAACGGATAGGTGAGCGTCATCAGCTGTCCGGCATACGAAGGGTCGGTCAGGCTTTCGGGATAACCCGTCATGGCTGTGTTGAAGACCACCTCTCCCGCTACCGGTTTTTCAAAGCCGAACGACTTGCCGTGGAAGCGGCTCCCGTCGTCGAGGATTAGAGTTACATTTCTCATTGATTCAATTAAAATTGATAAACTTGTTCTATATAATCAATAAATGCCTTGTTCAGCAGCTTCACACCGCCCGGCGTAGGATAATCGCCGCTGAAGTACCAGTCACCCGGATGCTTGGGGCAGGCCTCATGCAGCCCCTCGAGAGGCTGGTAGACAATCTGCACTTTGGCTTTCGTCCCTTTCGGAGTAAGAAGCTCCACCATCTTGGCAGAGATTTCCTCATCAGTGAAAGGAGCATAAATCTCCTTCACGTAATTCACCATCTGTTCTTTGGGCAGGCCTACCTGCTCCTTGGACTTGCGGTAGGCGGCGGCAATTACATCGCGCATCTCGCGCTCCTTCAGCAGTTCCACAGCAGCCTTGAAGGCGATGAATTCGCTCATCTTAGCCATATCGATGCCATAGTAGTCGGGATAGCGCACCTGCGGTGAAGAGCTTACAATGACTATCTTCTTCGGCTCCAGACGGTCAAGGATACCGATGATGCTCTGCTTCAGGGTGGTTCCGCGCACTATCGAGTCGTCGATGATGACCAGATTATCCACTCCCGGGACAAGGCTTCCGTAAGTGATGTCGTACACATGGGCGGCAAGGTCGTTCCGGCTGTTTCCTTCGGCAATGAAGGTACGCAGCTTGATGTCCTTGATGGCTACCTTCTCGCTCCGTATGCGCCGCGACAAGATATGCTCCAGTTCGTCGTGGCTGGGACTATGCCCCAAGGCGGCAATCTGCTGCACCTTCTCCTCGTTGAGGTAGTCGTCCAATCCCTGCAACATACCGTAGAAGGCGACTTCCGCCGTATTGGGGATGAAGGAGAAGACGGTATGGTCCACATCGTTGTCGATGGCTTTCAATATGTTGGGTACAAGTTTCTCACCCAGCAGTTTACGTTCCCGGTAAATGTCCACATCACTGCCCCGGCTGAAGTAGATGCGCTCGAAGGAACAAGGTTTCACCTCGCGCGGCTTGTTGATTTGCACGGTGCGCACCTTGCCGGCCTTGTTGATAAACATGGCTTGTCCGGGTTGCAGCTCCTTGATGGATTCGACAGGAACATTAAGGGCTGTCTGTATCACGGGACGTTCGCTGGCAAGCACCGCTATCTCGTCGTCCTGATACCAGAAGGCTGTACGGATGCCCCATGGGTCGCGTACGGCAAAAGTCTCTCCGCTTCCGGTAAGTCCGCACATCACGTATCCCCCGTCCCACTCCTTGCTCGAAGTACGCAGTACGTTGGCAAGGTCGATGTGGTTTTCTATATAACGGGTGATGTCCATGCCTGCCAGCCCTTCCGCTTCGGCAAGGTTGAAGAGGCGCTCCACTTCGCGGTCGAGGCGATGTCCCAACTGCTCCAGCATGATGTAGGTATCGGCATATTTGCGCGGATGCTGGCCGATGGCGGTAATGCGTGCGAAGATTTCATCCACATTCGTCATGTTGAAGTTGCCGCAGAGGGCAAGATTCTTGGCACGCCAGTTGTTTCTCCGGAGGAACGGGTGCACGTACGAGATGCCGGACTTTCCGGTAGTGGAGTAACGCAGGTGTCCCATATAGACCTCCCCTGCAAAGGGCAGCACACGCTTGGCATAGTCCGCATCATGCAGCTGTTCCTTGGTCAAGTCCTTGAAGTGACCCTGCACCGTACCGAAAATTTCGGTAATGGCGCCCGAGCCGAGAGCACGCTCACGGAACATATATTCCTCGCCGGGACTGGCTTCCAGTTTCACGCAGGCCAGTCCGGCACCTTCCTGCCCACGGTTGTGTTGTTTCTCCATCAGGAGATAGAGCTTGTTGAGTCCGTACATCCATGTTCCGTACTTCTCTTCATAGTACTCCAGCGGTTTCAGCAGGCGTATCATGGCGACGCCGCATTCATGCTTCAGTTGTTCCATCTATTTATTTACAATTTACCATTTACAATGTACAATTTTAAGTGTACAATTTTCTTTTCCTTATTATAGCATACAATTACCATTTACATTTACCCCTCCCAAGCGCAGCCCCATTGTACATTGTAAATGGTAAATTGTACATGTCCTCATTCTACAGTCACCGACTTCGCAAGATTCCTCGGCTGGTCCACATCCATTTCCTTGCACACGGCAATGTGATAGGCAAGTAATTGCAGAGGTACCGTAGTTATTAACGGATCAAGGCACTCCATTGTTTCGGGAAGCTCGATGCAAGTGTCGGCTATTTTACTGATGACCGTATCTCCCTTTGTCACAATGGCGATAACCCTGCCTTTACGCGCCTTTATTTCCTGGATATTGCTCAGCACCTTTTCGTAAAGCCCATTTTGGGTGGCAATAACCACCACCGGCATCTCGGCATCTACCAAGGCAATGGGCCCATGCTTCATTTCGGCGGCAGGATAGCCCTCGGCATGGATATACGAAATCTCCTTCAACTTCAAAGCACCTTCCAGGGCTACGGGATAACTGTATCCGCGTCCCAGATAGATAAAGTTGTGTGCATAGGTGAATATCTTGGAAAGTTCCGCTATACGGTCGTTCAGTTTCAAGACCTCCTTCATCTTGTCGGGGATATGTCCCAATTCCTTGACAATTGCCAGGTATTGCCCTTCGTCCATCGTCTTTTTCTCTTTGGCAAGTGTCAGGGCCAGCATGGTAAGCACCGTTACCTGCCCGGTGAAGGCTTTGGTGGATGCCACCCCTATTTCCGGTCCCACGTGGATATAGGAACCCGTGTGCGTGGCACGGGGAATGCTGGAACCGACGGCATTGCAGATGCCATATATAAATGCCCCACGATTTCTGGCAAGCTCCACGGCAGCCAGCGTATCGGCCGTTTCACCGCTTTGCGAGATGGCAATCACCACATCGTTGCTGTCAATCACCGGGTCGCGGTAACGGAACTCACTGGCATACTCCACCTCCACCGGAATACGGCAGAAGCTTTCAATCAAATGCTTGCCGATGAGGGCGGCATGCCATGACGTACCGCATGCCACGATGACGAAGCGTTTGGCCGCCAGCAGACGTTCCTTATAATCAATCACTGCAGAAAGAACCACGTTCGTACCCTCCACATTGATACGCCCGCGCATGCAGTCGCGAATGCAGCCGGGCTGTTCGAAGATTTCCTTCAGCATGAAGTGCGGATAGCCTCCCTTCTCCAGCTGGCCGAGATTGAGCGCTACCGTCTTTACCTCGTGCGGACATTCCACATTCTTCAGGTTAACAACCTTCAGCTTCTCTCCCCGGCGGATGAGGGCAATCTCTTCGTCTTCCAGATACACCACCTTATCCGTATATTCCACAATCGGCGTGGCATCCGAAGCCAGGAAAAACTCACCTTCACCGATGCCCACCACCAGCGGACTGCTCTTGCGTGCAGCGATTATCCCATCCGGATTGTCCTTGTCGAGCACCGCAATGGCATACGCCCCAATCACTTCCTGCAAGGCAAGTTGCACTGCCGTCAGCAGGTCAATATGGTTTGTCACCTGAATGTATTCGATGAGCTGTACCAGCACCTCGGTATCAGTGCTGCTTTTAAATACATAACCTTTGGCTTGAAGTTTTTCTTTAAGGACGGCGTAGTTTTCAATAATGCCGTTATGGATGAGGGCGAGGCGTTCGGAAGAGGAATAATGGGGATGGGCATTGACGGAACAAGGTTCTCCATGAGTAGCCCAACGTGTATGTGCAATACCAATGTTACCGGAAATATCTTTTTGAGCAACGAAAGTTTCAAGTTCCGAAACCTTACCTTTCGCTTTGTACACGTTCAACTGTCGGTTATCACTGATTAATGCTACCCCCGCACTATCATATCCACGGTACTCCAACCGCTTCAGACCCTTGATAAGAATGGGGTAGGCTTTCCTTTGACCTATATAGCCTACTATTCCACACATAATGTATCAGTATTTGATTTTGCGCTGCAAATATACATATTCTTAAGAACATAAAGTTAATCTTTCCACTATTTATTTATCAAAAGAATAGAAAAAAGTTGTTTTTACATCAAAAAGTTAAAGAAAGTGTTATTTTAAAAGCAAAAGGCTTAATTTACAAATCCAAATCAAACCGTCTGATTTTGATTTAGGATTAAAAGAAAACAGAGGGTGTTTTCTATCAATTCATAACTTCATCTTCTATCGCAGGAATTTTGCAAGAAAGAAGGCAGGAATACATATTAGCATTTTGCAATTAACACCATATATTTGCCGAACATTTTGAAACCACAAACAATATTATACAGAAATAAAGAAAGCTTATAATCATGAAACAAGAACTTTTTAACAACAAAACAAAAGCAGAGGATTACCAGCGACAGCCCAAACAGTTGGGCTTGTATGAGGCATCCCATGAGCACGATGCCTGCGGAGTAGGCATGCTGGTCAATATCCAGGGAGGAAAATCACATGAACTGGTAGAATCGGCATTGAAGGTACTGGAAAACATGCGCCACCGTGGAGCGGAAGGGGCGGACAACAAAACCGGAGACGGCGCCGGCATCATGCTGCAGATACCGCACGAATTCATTCTGTTGCAGGGCATTCCCGTTCCCGAGAAGGGAAAATACGGCACCGGCCTGCTTTTCCTTCCCAAAGACGGAAAAGACCAGGCTGTCATCTTGAGCGTCATTATCGAAGAGATTGAAAAGGAGGGATTGACCCTGATGCATCTGCGCAACGTGCCCACTTGCCCCGAAATATTGGGAGAAGCGGCTCTTGCCAACGAACCGGACATCAAGCAAATTTTCATCACCGGATTTACGGAAAGCGAAACCGCCGACCGCAAACTCTATATAATAAGGAAAAGGATAGAGAACAGAATACGCAAGTCGGACATCCCCACCCGCGAGGATTTCTACATCGTCTCGCTCTCTACGAAGAACATCGTCTACAAGGGCATGCTCTCTTCCTTGCAGTTGCGCAACTACTTCCCCGACCTCACCAACAGCTACTTCACCAGCGGGCTGGCATTGGTGCACTCCCGTTTCAGCACCAACACTTTCCCCACCTGGGGACTGGCACAGCCTTTCCGCCTGCTGGCACACAACGGCGAAATCAATACCATCCGCGGCAACCGCGGCTGGATGGAAGCCCGTGAGAGTGTACTCTCCTCTCCCGCCCTGGGAGACATCCGAGAGATACGCCCCATCGTGCAACCGGGCATGAGCGACAGTGCCTCGCTGGACAATGTGCTCGAGTTTCTCCTCATGTCAGGCCTAAGCCTGCCGCACGCCATGGCCATGCTCGTGCCGGAATCCTTCAACGAAAAGAATCCCATCAGCGAAGACCTGAAAGCTTTCTATGAATACCACTCCATCCTGATGGAGCCGTGGGACGGACCGGCGGCACTGCTTTTCAGCGACGGGCGCTATGCAGGCGGCATGCTCGACAGAAACGGACTGCGCCCTGCACGCTACCTGATTACGCAGGGCGGCATGATGGTAGTGGCCAGCGAAGTCGGCGTGATGGATTTCGAGCCGGGAGACATCAAGGAAAAAGGACGCCTGCAACCGGGCAAGATACTGCTTATAGACACCGAGAAAGGCGAAATATATTATGACGGCGAACTGAAGAAACAACTTGCCGAAGCCAAACCATACCGCACTTGGCTGGCCGGCAACCGCATCGAGCTGGACGAACTGAAAAGCGGTCGCAAAGTCTCCCATAGCGTGGAGAACTACGACAGCATGCTGCGCATCTTCGGCTACTCCAAAGAAGACGTGGAACGGCTGATTGTCCCGATGTGTACCACCGGTGCCGAACCCATCAACTCCATGGGCAATGACACCCCGCTGGCAGTACTCTCGGACAAGCCGCAACTACTGTACAACTATTTCCGCCAGCAGTTTGCCCAAGTCACCAACCCTCCTATCGACCCGATACGCGAAGAACTGGTAATGTCGCTGACCGAATACATCGGAGCCGTAGGCATGAACATACTGACACCCAGCGAAAACCATTGCAAGATGGTGAGGTTGAACCATCCCATCCTGAACAACGCCCAGCTGGATATTCTCTGCAACATCCGGTACAAAGGCTTCAAGACCGTGAAACTGCCCCTGCTCTTCGAAGTGGCAAAAGGGTGCCAGGGATTGCAGCAAGCATTGGCAACCCTCTGCAAGCAGGCGGAAGAATCCGTCAACGAAGGAGTGAACTACATCGTGCTTTCCGACCGCGACGTAGACGCCGCCCATGCCGCCATTCCGTCACTGCTTGCCGTGTCGGCGGTACACCACCATCTTATCTCCGTGGGCAAACGGGTGCAGACGGCACTGATTGTAGAAAGCGGCGAAATCCGCGAAGTGATGCACGCCGCACTGCTGCTGGGCTTCGGAGCCAGCGCACTGAATCCGTATATGGCTTTTGCCGTCATCGACAAACTGGTGAACGAAAAGGAAATACAGCTCGATTACGCCACTGCCGAAAAGAAATATATCAAGTCCGTCTGCAAAGGCTTGTTCAAGATTATGAGCAAGATGGGCATCAGCACCATCCGTTCTTACCGGGGCGCGAAAATTTTCGAGGCCGTAGGACTGAGCGAGGAGTTGAGCAATGCCTACTTTGGCGGACTGAGTTCACGCATCGGAGGCATACGCCTGGATGAAGTGGCACGCGACGCCATCGCCTTCCACAAGGAAGGGATGGAGGTTCTTAAAAAGAAGGGGGAAGCGGAGCTATTGCCGAACCGCGGACTGTATGCCTTCCGCAAGGATGGTGAGAAGCACGCCTGGAACCCGGAAACCATCAGCACACTGCAACTTGCCACACGCCTGGGAAGCTATAAGAAATTCAAGGAGTTCACTGCCATGGTAGACAGCAAGGAATCTCCCATCTTCCTGCGCGATTTCCTCGACTTCCGCCGCGCTCCTATCAGCATAGACCGGGTGGAACCGGTAGAGAACATCGTACAGCGCTTTGTCACCGGCGCCATGTCCTACGGCTCCATCAGCCGCGAAGCCCACGAAGCCATGGCTATTGCCATGAACAAGCTGCATGGCCGGAGCAATACGGGCGAAGGAGGCGAAGACCGGGCACGCTTCATGCCGCGCAAAGACGGCACCAGTCTGCGCAGCGCCATCAAGCAGGTGGCCTCAGGACGTTTCGGTGTCACCGCAGAATATCTGGTGAATGCGGACGAAATACAAATAAAGATTGCCCAAGGCGCCAAGCCGGGCGAAGGCGGGCAGCTGCCGGGCTTCAAAGTGGATGAAGTGATTGCCAAGACACGTCACTCCATTCCGGGCATCTCGCTGATTTCTCCTCCACCCCACCACGACATTTACTCCATCGAAGACCTGGCACAGCTCATCTTCGACCTGAAGAACGTGAACCCACGGGCAAAAATCAGCGTGAAGCTGGTGGCAGAAAGCGGTGTGGGCACCATTGCCGCCGGTGTGGCAAAGGCAAAGGCCGATTTGATAGTCATCTCGGGTGCAGAGGGCGGTACGGGAGCTTCTCCTGCATCATCCATCCGCTATGCAGGTATCTCGCCCGAACTCGGTTTGAGCGAAACGCAGCAGACACTGGTGCTGAACGGCCTGCGCGGACAAGTGATGCTGCAAGTGGACGGACAGCTCAAAACAGGCCGTGACATCATACTGATGGCAATGCTCGGAGCCGAAGAATTCGGTTTCGCCACCAGCGCCCTGATCGTACTGGGTTGCGTAATGATGCGCAAATGTCACCAGAACACCTGCCCCGTAGGGGTGGCGACACAGAACGAAGAACTGCGCAAGCGCTTCCGCGGACGCAGCGAGTATCTGGTGAACTTCTTCACTTTCCTGGCCCAAGAGGTACGCGAATACCTGGCGGAAATCGGGGTGGAACGCCTGGACGACATCATTGGACGTACAGACCTTATCGTCCGCAAGCCGGATGACGGAATCAGGAAACATCAGTTGATAAGCTTCGACAAACTACTGGCACGCGTAGACAATGAAGCCGCCATCCGCCACGTCACCGACCAACAGCATGGCATCGACCATGTGAAAGATGTAGAGATGCTACATGCCGCCACCGAAGCCGTAGAGAACCAGAAGGAAATCTCGCTGGAGTACACCATCGCCAATACCGACCGTGCCTGCGGCGCCATGCTCTCTGGTGTCATTGCCGCAAAATACGGAGAAAAAGGGCTGCCCGAACATACGCTGAACGTGAAGTTCAAAGGCTCTGCCGGGCAGAGTTTCGGGGCATTCCTTGTCCCGGGTGTCAACTTCAAGCTGGAAGGCGAGGCCAACGATTATCTGGGCAAAGGTCTGAGTGGCGGACGCATCGCTGTCCTGCCTCCGGTACGGAGCAACTTCGAGGCAGAGAAAAACACGATTGCAGGCAACACCCTGCTTTATGGCGCCACAAGCGGTGAAGTTTACATCAACGGCCGTGCAGGCGAGCGCTTTGCCGTCCGCAACTCCGGTGCCACAGCCGTAGTGGAGGGTGTAGGCGACCACTGCTGCGAGTATATGACCGGCGGGCGTGTGGTAGTACTCGGACAGACGGGACGCAACTTTGCCGCAGGCATGTCCGGCGGTGTGGCCTACGTATGGAACCGGGACGGCAACTTCGACTATTTCTGCAACATGGAAATGGTAGAACTGAGCCTCATCGAAGAGGCCTCCTACCGCAAGGAACTGCACGAGCTCATCCGCCAGCACTACCTGTACACCGGTTCCAAACTGGCACGCACCATGCTCGATGACTGGCCACGCTATGCCGACCAGTTCATCCAGGTAGTCCCTATCGAATACAAAAAAGTGCTGCAAGAGGAGCAGATGCAGAAATTGCAACAGAAGATTGCAGAAATGCAACGCGATTATTGAATCGCGAATTAATAATGAAAGAATGAAAGACTGAGGAAATTCCCCTTTCATTCTTTAATTCTTTAACTTTTTAATTTGTTCATCATGGGAGATCCAAAAGCATTCCTCAATATCCCCCGCCAAGAGGCGGGTTACCGTCCGATACACGAACGTATCACAGACTTCAGCCAAGTGGAACAGACACTGAACAGCCACGACCGCAAGCTCCAGGCCTCGCGCTGTATGGACTGCGGCGTACCCTTCTGCCACTGGGCATGTCCGCTGGGCAATAAAGACCCAGAATTCCAAGACGCGCTCTACCGGGGCAAATGGCGCGAAGCCTATCAAATACTGAACAGTACGAATGATTTTCCGGAATTTACGGGACGCATCTGCCCTGCCCTTTGCGAGAAGTCGTGCGTACTGAAACTCTCGTGCAACGAACCGGTCACTATCCGCGAGAACGAAGCCGCCATTGCCGAGGCTGCTTTTCGCGAGGGCTACATCACCCCCCTCCAGCCCGAACGCAACGGAAAGAAAGTAGCCGTCATCGGCGCCGGCCCTGCCGGATTGAGCGTTGCCGTACGGCTGAACGCCAAAGGTTACGAAGTTACCCTATTCGACAGCAAACCGATGCCGGGAGGACTGCTGCGCTATGGCATCCCCAACTTCAAGCTGGACAAAGCCGTCATCGACCGCCGCATGAAAATCCTCGAGGCCGAAGGTATCTTGTTCAAGATGGGAGTCCATGTCGATGTGCAGAAACTGCCCGTCGGATTCGATGCCTACGCCATTTGTACCGGTACGCCCACCGCCCGCGACCTCTCCATTCCGGGCAGGGAGCTGAAAGGCATCTACTTTGCCCTCGACATGCTGGCACAGCAGAACCATATTCTGGATGGAGATACCTTCCCGAAAGACCAACTCGTTAACGCCCGCGGCAAACGGGTACTCGTCATCGGCGGCGGCGATACCGGGTCTGACTGTATAGGCACCAGCATTCGCCAGGGAGCCGTCAGCGTAACCCAGATTGAAATTATGCCCCAACCACCCATAGGACACAACCCGGATACTCCCTGGCCGCAATGGCCCGTCGTACTGAAAACCACCAGCAGCCACGAAGAAGGCTGTACCCGTCGATGGTCCCTCGCCTCTACCCGGTTCATCGGGAAGAATGGCAAGGTATGCGGTGTGGAAGTGGAAGAAGTGGAGTGGCTTCCGGCAACAGACGGTAACCGCCCTACCATGAAATCTACGGGTAAGAAAGAGGTCATCGAAGCCGATATGGTGCTTCTTGCCATGGGTTTCCTCAAGCCCGAGCAACCGAAGTTTGCAGAGAACGTATTCGTGGCAGGCGATGCCGCCCACGGCGCCAGCCTCGTAGTACGTGCCTTGGCCGACGGACGACGAGTGGCAACAGAAATAGACCGTTACCTCGAACCTCTAAAAGAAAACAAGAAATGATTTCCCTTTCTTTAATTTTTAACCTTTAATTTTTAATTCTCATGTGTGGAATAGCAGGAATCTTCAACATACAGTCTCAAACTCCTGAGTTGAGAAACAAAGCGCTACGGATGGCGCAGAAAATCCGTCATCGCGGACCGGACTGGAGTGGTATCTACGTAGGCGGCTCCGCCATCCTCGCCCACGAACGCCTCTCCATTGTCGACCCGGAATCCGGTGGACAACCCTTATATTCACCCGACCGCAAACAGGTGCTTGCCGTCAATGGCGAGATTTACAACCATCGCGACATCCGTGCCCGCTATGCCGGAAAATACGCCTTCCAGACCGGTTCCGACTGCGAAGTCATCCTTGCCCTTTACAAAGACAAAGGCATCCGCTTCCTCGAAGAGCTGAACGGCATCTTCGCCTTCGCCCTCTATGATGAAGAAACGGACGATTACCTCATCGCTCGCGACCCCATCGGCGTAATCCCCCTTTATATAGGACGCGACAAGGATGGACACATCTACTTCGGCAGTGAGCTGAAAGCCCTTGAGGGTTTCTGCGACGAGTACGAGCCTTTCCTTCCCGGCCACTACTACCGTGGGAGCGAGGGCAAGATGCACCGCTGGTACACCCGCGACTGGATGGACTATGCCGCTGTGAAGGACAACTACACTCCTGCCGCCGAACGCAACGCTGCGCCGGCTTCGATAGGCCGAACAGCCTACGGCACACAAGTCACTGCCGTGCACGATGCCCTCGAAGCCGCCGTACAGCGCCAGTTGATGTCCGACGTCCCCTACGGTGTCCTGCTCAGTGGCGGACTCGATTCTTCCGTCATCTCTGCCATCGCCAAGAAATATGCCGCCAAACGCATCGAGACAGACAACAAGGCAGATGCCTGGTGGCCGCAGCTCCATTCCTTCGCCGTCGGCTTGAAGGGTGCTCCCGACTTGATTAAAGCCCGCGAAGTGGCCCGTCATATCGGTACCGTGCATCACGAGATAAACTATACCGTTCAGGAAGGCCTCGATGCTGTCCGCGACGTCATCTATTTCATTGAGACTTACGACATAACCACTGTCCGCGCCTCCACCCCCATGTATCTGCTGGCGCGTGTCATCAAAAGCATGGGCATCAAGATGGTACTCAGCGGCGAAGGTGCAGACGAGGTGTTCGGCGGTTATCTTTACTTCCACAAGGCGCCCACACCGCAAGCCTTTCACGAAGAAACCGTGCGCAAGCTCTCCAAACTGCATCTGTACGACTGCCTCCGTGCCAACAAAAGCCTTGCAGCCTGGGGAGTGGAAGGACGTGTCCCCTTCCTCGACAAAGAATTCCTGGATGTTGCCATGCGCATCAATCCGGCAGTCAAGATGTGCCCCGGCAAGGAGATAGAAAAGAAAGTAGTCCGCGAAGCCTTTGCCGACATGCTCCCTCAGAGCGTTGCCTGGCGGCAGAAAGAACAGTTCTCCGACGGTGTGGGCTACAGTTGGATTGATACGCTGAAAGCCATCACTGCCGCTGCCGTCAGCGACGAACAGATGGCACATGCCGCCGAACGCTTCCCAGTACATACCCCGCAAAACAAGGAAGAGTACTATTATCGCACCATCTTCGAAGAGCATTTCCCCAGTGAAAGCGCAGCCCGGAGCGTTCCCAGCGTACCCAGTGTGGCATGCTCCACCGCCGAAGCGCTGGCATGGGACGCCTCTTTCCAAGGAAAGAACGACCCCAGCGGACGAGCAGTAGCGGGGGTACACGAAGAAGCATACAAGGATTAAAAAAAGAGCTGCCGACAGATTTCCTGCCAGCAGCTCTTCTCATTTTTTATTTATCAAATCCTATCGGACTAAAACATCATTGTCTGTCCGCCAATCACACCTGCCACAGCACTCGCTACGGCAATAATAAGTTTCAAAATCACATTCCACGTTTTCTTCATAAAGATTATCCATTATCTGATTAATAATTCATAGCTACCGTTATCCCAGTGGATTCTCACCTTGGTCTCCATCCGAATCCGAGCCTCCTCCTTCCAAACCGGAGCCGCCATCTGTAGAAGTCTTCCCCTTAAGATAATCATCCAAACTCACCAAATCCAGCCTTTCTCCAGCACGGGTAGCAGCCTTCGATATCTTCAGTTCCCTATTCGCCTGAAAACAGATACGGACGCTCTCCACACTCTTGGCTGTCACGTCATCAGCCTTTTCCTCACCTTTCGATTTGGCTGCCAGTATAAAGACACCCAGCCCGGCTATATTAACCGTCTTTCCTTCCAGCAACTGCTCTTTCAGCTTTTCCACAAAGTTCTGCATCGTACTCTTGATGTCACCGATAGACAGAGAAGAGCGGTCTTGCATCTTCTGTGCAATAAACGCCAAATCCACGCTTTGCCCCAATGTCACCAACTGCGGATAATACTTCTTGGGAGAGTTTTCAACCCTGGGGTCCGACGGTCTCTCCACCGTCCTGAAAATTACACTCATACTTTTTTTCTTTAGAGATTTAAATTCGTTTTCTTATTCACACGTTTCGTTGATCAACGATGCAAAGGTGAGGATTAAAAACTGTGCAGCCAAAGAAAAAAGGTGCTTGGGAGTAGTTTTTCTGAGAAAAGTGATAAAGTATTATAAATCAACAAAGAGCATCTCTACAATATACACTTCTTCATTTCATCTACTATGTATCTCACATCCTCATCCGTCACATAAGGACCACTCGGCAAACAAAGACCACGCTTGAACAAGCCCTCACTGACACCATTAACATAGGCAGGATTAGCCGAATAAACCGGCTGGAGATGCATGGGCTTCCATAAGGGACGGCTCTCGATACCGGCTTTATCCAAACAAACACGCATGGCCTCCACATTACGGTTAGGCTCACAAGAAGTATGGACACTAACTGACTCATGAGTAACACCCGCGGCACCACCAACGGCACCTTTCACTGTCTCACGGTAGGCATCCTCCTCACCTCTCACATGCAGATTCCCGTCAAGCAGTACCGTGTTCAGCCAATAATTACTATCATAGCGTCCGGAAGGATTCTCATGAAGCGTGATTCCTTCCACATCAGCCAACAGCTCACGATACAGACCGCACAGATGCTTATGGTGCGCTATGTGCTCATCCACCACCGTCATTTGGCCGCAGCCGATACCCGCACAAATGTTACTCATCCTATAATTATAGCCTATACGCTCATGCTGGTAGTAGGGATAGGACTCACGGGCCTGGGTAGCATAGAACATTATCTCACGCTTGGACTCCTCGTCAGGGCAAATCAGGGCAC
>NZ_QTLN01000031.1:34777-41543 GCF_003602735.1 Bacteroides sp. AF39-16AC
ACTATCATAGCGTCCGGAAGGATTCTCATGAAGCGTGATTCCTTCCACATCAGCCAACAGCTCACGATACAGACCGCACAGATGCTTATGGTGCGCTATGTGCTCATCCACCACCGTCATTTGGCCGCAGCCGATACCCGCACAAATGTTACTCATCCTATAATTATAGCCTATACGCTCATGCTGGTAGTAGGGATAGGACTCACGGGCCTGGGTAGCATAGAACATTATCTCACGCTTGGACTCCTCGTCAGGGCAAATCAGGGCACCGCCACCGCTGGTGGTTATCATCTTGTTGCCATTGAAGGAAAGCACGCCGTATTTGCCAAAAGTTCCGAGGACTTGCCCGTCAAACTTACTTCCAAAGCCTTCGGCGGCATCCTCTATGACCGGAATATCATATTTATCTGCCACTGACATGATTTGGTCCATCTTGTAGGGCATCCCATACAAAGCCACCAGAACAATCGCTTTGGGTTTCCGTCCGGTCTTGCCGATACGGTCCCTGATAGCCTGCTCCAGAAGAACCGGGTCCATGTTCCAGGTATCAGCCTCAGAATCCACGAATACCGGAGTGGCACCGAGGTAGGTCACCGGATGGGAAGAGGCACAAAAGGTAAAGCTCTGTACTATCACTTCATCACCCTGACTAACTCCGCAAGCAAGCAGGGCCAGATGCACAGCGGCAGTACCAGCACTCAAGGCCACCACCTTTTTATTCTGTCCTACGAAGCGTTCCAAATCCTGCTCAAAGGCATTCACATTCGGACCGAGCGGAACCACCCAGTTCGTATCGAAGGCTTCTTGTATGAAACCCATCTCCTTGCCGCTCATGTGGGCGAGGCAAAGATATATTCTTTTATCCATAAATATATGTGATTATTCTAATGATTCGATTTCCTCACGTAATGAGGAATAAAAAGAAAAGAAAGGATTTTATAAATCCTTTCCAAGTACTGTATAAATAATGATTTTAATGTCATACCAAAAAGACCAATTATCCAAATATTCAATGTTTATCCGTACTTTATCCGGGAACAAGACCTCATCATTATACTTCTGAGGATCGTCCTGTTCAGCCAGCAATTCTTCCTCATTTCGATATTTCAGGCTGGCAGGGCCAGTTATTCCGGGCTTCAGCAAAAGCATCCTTCGGTCATCGCTCACCAATTTATCAGCATATCCCGGAACATCAGGACGAGGACCCACAAAACTCATATCGCCAACCAATACATTCCAAAGTTCAGGCAGCTCATCCAGTTTATACTTGCGGAGTTTTGCTCCCAACAGCGTGATGCGGCTCTCACCTGCCACAGACACAGAAGAACCGCCATGCCCCACCGTCATCGAACGGAACTTGTACATCGTGAACAAACGTCCATGCTGCCCCACCCTGCACTGAGTAAATATCACCGGACCGCCGGGCATTTTTATACGGATTAGTATGGCTACAACCAATAAGATTGGAGATAAAAAAAGCAGACCGAAGAACGAAGCTGTCCGGTCGAAAAGAGATTTTATAAACATGCAAGTTATATATAATAGTGTTTTCTGTTTCGCAATTGCAAAATTCTTTCTCTTAACCAATTTGCGATTACAGTTCTTCCTTCTTTCAAATTGATGAACATCCACACTCCCCACACAATAAAGGCCAATCTCTTCTTGCTTCTACGGAAAGATTTCAATTTATCTGACTGCTCATAATATCGCCGAAGTCCTTCTTGCTTTCTTTTTCCCTCTTCACTTAATAAGAATTTCTGAAAATCAACAAGATTACTTTTTTTTTGAAGAAGATAATTCTTCCTTACATAATAAAGGCTTGTCTTCTGAGACACTCGTTTACTGCATGATATTCCTGCACTATTTATTCTATATCGCAATTTGGGTTCACAAACATTACCAAGTCTTTTGCCATCTATGGCAATCCTTGTCAAAAACTCATAATCTTCACATGCAGGAAAATCACAATAAAAACCAGACTCTAGATATACACTTTTTCTCACCAACCAAGTAGGATGTGGAACTGCACTATTTGTTTTCAAATAGTTTTTTATGACGCCATCCAATGTAGGGTAACGCGTTATTGCTCCTTGGATTATGTTCCCATTTTCATCCATATCTCTCATATTGCAACCCACCAAGTCGAGGTCGTTTTCTATGAGATATGCCAATTGACACTCTAATCTATCCACCTCTGCAATATCATCAGCATCCATGCGTGCTATAAAAGTTCCCCTAGCCAAAGCAATAGCCCTATTCAGGCTTTCTGTTAAACCACAATTTTTTTCATTGACAGATAGTTTTATACGGCTATCCCCTGACATCCTATTCTGAATATACTCAATATGTTCCGCATTATCCGGATTATCTACGATAATAATAAATTCAATATCCCGATATGTTTGGTTAAGAATAGAATTTATTGATTGCTCTATATACTCTATAGGTTCCTTATAAGTACTCATCACGACACTTATCATTATCTAAATCCTCCCATTTAATACAATAAATACTATTTCACTTCTAAATTTGCATTTCTATCCGCATAAAGCCTACCCACTATTGAATCTACGAATGAAGCCGATAAGAATAAAACTATAAACTCATAATACACATCACCTTTGTACTCAAAAGCGGCAAATACAAAGAGTATAAGCAAGCACAAAAACTTGTCCTTTCTCTTTACACTTACAATAGAGTATAACGTCGTGACATAACTCAATATCCACCCCACAATTCCCCAAAACAGTATATTCCTTATGATTCCCGAATCTGTATTCTTATAATAAGAACCATCATAAACAAAATATCCGTCCCCAAAAAGAATCGTATTCCATTCCGGCATAAATACCATTTCATGCGTCCGTTCCAAAGAAGCATTACCGAAATTACCCGTAGTCAAAAAATTAAGTATCGGTTGTGACATCCAATCATACCATTCCGAAAAAATAGGTACATCTTGCAAACAGGATATACAAACAATAAATATATACACAAAGAAAGAGAACTTTACTAATTTGGCAATATCCATTTTACCCCACACAAAAGAAGCAACAACACTCGTAATTATTGTCAAGACAAGTCCCGATCGTCCATAAAACATATTTCCCAAAAAGCAGAGTATATAGCAAATAAGCAATATTTTCTTGTTTATTTGAAAATTTCTTTTACCCACATAAAACAAATACAAAAGAAAAATGCAACTTAATGTACAATGCAACGTTAAGCGATAGCCGGAAAAGCCTTGCCAACCTATCCTAAATGTATATCCAAATGATTCCGATAACATTTCAGAAGAAACAACCTCCTCAAATACACTAAACCAGAAAGTTTTCAAACTTGGTATGAAAACCAGCAGCAATGTACCAATTACATATATTGCATGTGTCAATGCGTAATAATACATAAAACATTCTATATTTGCTCTTTCTTTGTATTTCTTGACCAGCAGAGAAATAAGAAATATGTATACAACTAATTTCCGAAAAATAAAAGTTGCTATTTTTACATACGAAAAGTCACCAGTTCCATGAATAATCGGATATAGGAAACTAAAAAAAACAAGCATAATCGTGCATATAATAAGATTCGATTGCATCTTAGTAAGCCGATTAAACTGTTTATAGTTAAGCAATAAATATACAAATGGAATTCCATACATATACGCATACGATAATGCATCGGAAAATTTGAATATTACCGGATACATAAATGAACAAAATAAAAAAGCGATTACGATGGATGTCTTTTCCTTTTTCATATCTGCCATACTCCTATTTTGAATTCATATCAACCGACAACTAATTTTCTTTCAATAGTTTAAAAATTCTTTCAGAGTTCTTTTCATCCCAATATTTAAAGATGCAATCATGTTCTCTTAAAAAATCCTCCGAAGGTTTGAAGCCACGAACCGCCATTTTCTCTAACTCTTTTATCACCAAATCTGAAGAAGAGTAGGTGTTTCCGAATGCATTATGATGATAATCAAAGTACCCTTCGCCATATTGATATTTCCTATACTTTTCCTCATCAAATTGATAGAATATAATCGGCTTTTTCATATATATCATATCAAAGAAAACACTGGAATAATCTGTTATCATTATTGCTGAACTTTTCAACAGTTCTTGTATGTCATATTTCTCCCAAGAAGCTATCACAACAGAAGTTTTTAGTTGTTCAAAAGTTTTTATGTAATTCTGCATATTGCGGTGAGGATAGAAGATAACCTCTAGCTGACACTTATTAATCAGCCGCTCCAATTCCGGACTAACCAACAACTCTTCCCAACACCGCACATACTCAGAAGTCTCAAAATCATTATCCGTATTCTTATTCCGTTTCGATTTAAGATTAAACCAGTATCTCCATGTAGGCATTATTAAAATCCTATTAGAAATCACTTGAATCTTATGCAAGGCATCAAATCTTGGCATACCTGTTAAACAAATGCTATTTTCAGGATAACCAAACCTCGAGATGATATATTCAGTTTCCGGCAGTGTAGATGTTACAAATTTATCAATTTTAGAACAATCAGAATATAACCATTTTGGATTATTGACAGTCACACCATGCTGTAAAAAAATATTGCGCGTATGAAAATAATTATTTAACTCCATAAAAGAACAAATTGGCGCATTAGGTTTACCTCCTTTTTGTGAGCTAATATTATATTCACACAAAAAATAGGCTATCCAATGAAGCATACTTCCATATTCAACGACTTCTCCCAATTCTGCAACTTTCTTATAATCAACCGATTTCTTTTTAATGGCATATACACACTTCTGTTGTGGCTGATGCAAGCACATATATTTAAAGAAGTGATACCCATTATCTCTAGCCTCCTTTGGCTCCTCACATACCAGCCAAACAGTCTGAAATTTCTTTCTATAAAGAGGTTTGGCAATCCAAGCTATCACCATAGGGAAAAAAGATAAATAGTCCCTTAGCTTAACGTCCTGAATTTTATTGAACAAGTACTTAAAACCAATCATATTTTGTCAAATATTAATCATATCCTTTTAACTTCTAGCGAATTTTTGAAAAAACCATCCACGAACCTTATTGGGCAGCAAAAGTTGCACCATAAACCTTACGAAAACATTAACTAAAAAGACCTTGCTATTAATAATGCTATTATCAAGCATATACTTCTGCAATCGCACTTCACTTTTAAAATATCTCATGCCACCTCTTCTAGCATACATATCCTTTCCCACCCGCACGTTTACCAATATATTAGACAAGTTTGCAAACTTACATTCAGCCAAGAACATACGAATCCACAAGTAATAATCCTCATTCCAAAACCAGTCTTGATAATTTCCTGAATTCATAACACACGAGCGTAAAAATGCCACACTCATGTGATTAAACGGACAACGCCACTTTATCACATGAGCAATTTCTTCAGGTGTTTGAGGGACAACTCTATACCCTACCACATTGTCTTCCGTATCAATAAACTCTGAAATCTGACCACCCAAAACAGATATATCAGGATGCATTTCCATATAGCGTATCTGTTTCTCAAATCGATCAGGAACAGATATATCATCACTATCCATACGCATTACTATCTCAAAAGAGCATGCTAGTAACCCTTCATACAAAGCATTTCCCAATCCTTTGTTCTCCAACAAGCGTATCGGACGTATATAAGGAATTTCCTCCATCAGCATCTCAATGCAATTGTTAAGTTCAACAGATATAGGGCCATCTATAACCAATATGACTTCCGAAGGTTGTAAAGTTTGAAGCAACGTAACACTCTTTATAGCACAATATAAGAACTCTGGTTTGTCGTTTTTATAAACAGACATCAATACTGAAAATTTTTTATATTTATCTATTATTGCAGGCATACAAAACAAATTGTATCATAATTTTTCTATTGCACATTCTTGCATTTTGAAAATAGCATTTAGTTTATGTATCAATCTAATGCTATCCAATTTATAAAACAGAAAGCGTAAGCGATAAAGAACTTTGAAGGTAAAACGATATTTTGGATTGTATACTATATGCAAATCAACGTAAGCTTTACGAAAAGCAAAATATTTTTCTAAATAATCTTGAAAATTCGTCTCATGAAAAACACTCTTTGAACCATCACAAATATAAAAACCAGAACTAAGTAAATCATTACAATCAGAAAGTATTCCATAAATCAATGCCGCATTAACTTGCAATTTTTCAAAAGATGGAATAGTCTTCAAAATAGAAAAATCTATTACTTTTTTTCTTATATGAATAAAAGCATAGCCGCAAAGCTTCCCCGTATCTCGATAAAAGGCACCATAAAGTCTGTCTTTTAAAGACGATGAATTCAAAGAGCTAATAAAATTTTCTTTTGATGGATTTACTGGACGATATTTCTTCGGATATGCAGAAAGACTATCACAGACCACAGAATAAAGTTCTTCTTTATAATCTTCAGCATGAATAAGCCTTATTTCAAAGTTTCTCTCTCCTTGAAGCACTACATAACGACGCTTACTCTTTAATTTGGAAATATCAAAAGGGGTGTCTTTTATTACATAATACCAGTCCCCCCCTCAACCCATCATAATTAGTTGTATATCTGCATATTACAGCTTTTAAACCATAACTATTCCATATCAATCCATTATTTAAACAAGAAAGATTCGGTATCTCATGAGGTTCACAATTAGGAATCAACATATGTTGATAATAAGAAAAACTATCGTAAGCACTCAATTTAGGGCATCCCCCTTCGAAAGGGCACTTTTCAGTGCCC
>NZ_QTLN01000032.1:0-15588 GCF_003602735.1 Bacteroides sp. AF39-16AC
CGACGCTGTGGGAAACGTCACCGCCGAGAAAGGCTTCGACGGGGCCGTCCGTCATTACCTGCGTGACAGGGGCGGACGCGTCGTCAGGGAGACGCTGCCGTCGGGGACGGAAAGGGAATACGGCTATGACGCCTGCTCGCGCGTCACGCGCGTCTCATACCCCACGGCCGGCGACCCCGACCAGACCTACGCCTACGGGCTGTCCGGCAGGCTGGTGCGGGCATCGAGGGGGGAAAGCACGGTGGAGTTCGCATACAATTCCCTGGGGCTTCCGGTCCGGGAGACGGCCGACGGCAACACCATACTCCGCACCTACGACCATACCGGCAGGATACTCACGCTCGGCAGCACGGCGGGGGCCTCGCTGCGCTACACCCGCAACGCCTACGGGGAGCTTGAGGGGTTCACTGCCACCGGCGGCAGCGACGGCGCGGGCTCGTGGGAATCGGCACACCGCCACGACACGCTGGGCTTCGAGGTGGAGCGCATCCTTCCGGGAGGCATTGTCCGCTCGTTCGCCTATGATGACATAGGCCGTCTGGTGGATGCCCGCACACGCAAGGACTCGCGCACACGGCATATGCGCCGCTACCGCTGGGGCGTTGCCGACAGGCTGTTGTCCGTGGAGGACAGCAGGCGTGGCGAGACACGCTACTCCTATACCCCGACGGGGCAGCTCGAAAGGGCGGAATACCCCGACGGCAGGGTGCAGTGGAGGAAGAGCGACCAGACGGGAAACCTGTATCCCGACCCGGACATGAGGCTGCGCCGTTACCTTGGTGGCGGACGGCTGGAGCAGGACGGCGAATGGCACTGCGAGTACGACGCGGACGGCAACCTGACGGAACGCTACCTCGGCACGGGAAGGTGGCTTGACGGCAAGAAGGACCACTGGAGATACCGGTGGAACGCCGACGGCTCTCTGGCAAAGGTGGTGCGGCCCGACAAGAGGGAGGTGGAGTTCACATACGACGCGCTCGGGCGCAGGCTCTCCAAGAGCTTCGGCACGACCGTGACGCGGTGGGTGTGGAACGGCAACGTGCCGCTGCACCAGTGGAAGCAGCACAGGGAATACTCCGTCGTGGAGGACAGGTGGCACACGGACACGGAACGCCGCGACATGACGGTATGGCTCTTCGACGAGGAGTCCTTCGTGCCGGTGGCAATGATAAAGGAAGGCAGGTCCTACTCGATACTGACCGACCAGCTCGGAACACCAACGGAGGCATACGACACCGAGGGCAAAGAGGTGTGGAGCCGGGTGCTCGACATGGACGGGAACGTCATCGAGGAGACCGGCAACAAGGGGATGGTACCGTTCCTGTTCCAGGGGCAGTATTATGACCGGGAAACAGGGCTGGCGTACAACAGGTTCAGGTATTACTCGCCGAAGATGGGCATGTATGTCTCGCAAGATCCGATTGGATTAGCAAGCGGAGAACCTAATTTTTATGCGTATGTAAGTGATAGTAATCAATTAATTGATCCTTTTGGACTTGCTCACTTGAATTCCCTTACAGCAAAAGCAAATTTCAAACTTTACATTATTTATGAAGACGCAACCAAAACAAAAGTATTAAAGATAGGAAAAGCTAAATCAGACGATGTAATGCCTACCTTAAGTAACAAGAACAGAAGGATGCATAATAGTGAAAGGGCTGCAAAAAGACAATACCCAAATGCCTTTGCAGAAGAATATAGAGATTTGGGATATACTTCTACTCGAAAAGCAATTGGAGCAGAAGCAAAAGAAGTAAGAAAGAGAAGAAATAAAGGAGAACGACTTCCCTTAAATAGGGAAAAAAAGAAATCTTATCAAAGAAATAGCTAATTATGAAATTTAAAATAGTATATAGTTCACAATTAATGAACACAGATTTTAATATTGAGAATCCAAAAGCGGAGGCTTATCTAACCAAAAAAACTAAATTTATTGATAACGATTTATTGGGAAATTGGGTTGTTTTTATTAATGTTATATATTCAAGTGCCTCGTATCTAAGTTCTATATTAATAAGTAAAAAAGGAATTACCTATACGAAAGATTTGGAAAAATATATATCAATAGACATACCCATTCCAACAAAAGAGCAAATCGTATGGGGCATTGATAAAAAATGCACTTCATATCAACCCATTTATAAAGATATTGAAAAACATAATTATATTATTAATTTTGACTATAGTAAGTTTGACAATATACAAGATTATATAGAAGCTGCTATAATTTTTGCTTTAGATAATTTATTTAAAATCGGTTTTACAATAAAAGGAACGAAAATTAAGGAGCATTGGTGAACGTTTTTGTAATTTTGGTTCCCAGGGACAAGAGTACGACAAGGCTATAGAATTAAGCTATAATCGTTTTAGGTACTACTCGCTGTAGATGAGGATGTGTATCTCGCAAGATCCGATTGGACTTGGAGGGAGAATACTAAACTTATACGGATATGTCAGTGACACCAATATAAGTTGTGATTATTTCGGGTTATATTTGCTTATTCCAAATGCACCAACATATTCAGGTGTTTACCATATCAAGCTACCAAATGGTGATGGTTACGTAGGTTCTGCTATAAATATTGGAGAAAGATTAGAATCGAATAATCATCAAACAGCAAAACAAATGATAGAAACTGGAGAATACACAATAACATTTTATGAGGTTGATATGGGAACAGCTACAACCAGGAAAGAACAAAACCATGTACTAAGGCATTTTGAACAGCAAATAATGGATGTTAGTCCTCATAATCAGAATCGTTCGCGCGCGATGAACCAGACATAGCCTATCTTCTGCATGAAATTAAGTACGAGAAACCCCATTTTCAGAATGTGATTGACTCAAAGGATATCGAGAGAGTCTTTTGTGTAAAACCGATGTTTGACAATCCTCGCATAATCCGGCAGTCCGGGGCATTTTTCCTTTATGGTATCAATGGCAATAAAAGCCAACCAGCATCACTCAACTTCAGCTACAAAGTGTACATCATCAATAAAGCGCAGAAGCAGAAGATCAGGAAGCAGCTTGAAGCCCTCGGCATAGACAAATCAACGTTGTTCCCAGAAGTCGAACACGTGGCCGAGCATATAAAGGACAAATATCATCTACCTAAGTAACCTTTCCCTCTTTTTTTAAAAAAACAAGCCGAGCTATCCGTGTAATAGCTCGGCTCTCAGCTTGAAAAAATTACATCAAGTCTTAATCTTATGATATATCTTGAACTTGCAAGCATTTCTCTACTTTGTATAAATAATACCTACATTTTATTATTACAAATGTTACTATTATACGAGAAATTACTATATGCCCTATGAATAGAATGAGGGGAAAGAGCAATACAATCAGACTTATAACAACAAACGGGAACTCAAATTCAGAGAAAAACTTATAAGTCCAATCAAAGCTAACAATTCCAACTACAAATAGCGTAATAAAAAATATAAATCTAATATTTGACCATAGATTTCTACTATATTTCCTACAATCTTCTTGATAAAGGTTATAGCCCGATATAAATAGCTCTATAACTAAAACTATCTGAGAAGTTACTAAAATATAAGTTTTTACAAGTGCTTCATGTTGAGACCCAAACATCCCGATACAAAACAAGCATAAGAAACCGTATAATCCAGCATATAATCCGATGAAACCACAACCTTCCAAATCAAGTTGGTTTTCATCAGTCAGATATTTTAAACGGCGATATGCCTTATCTAAATAGGCACTATTTAATATACATTCACTATTCTCACTTTTTAGACTCTCTGTTATAATATCATTAGCACGAGACAATACCGCCCGTACCGACAACTTTAAATCTTTCTGATATTTACGATAAATTTCAGTCAGTACATGCTTGTTATCAAGATAGTATAATCCAAAGTCAAAAGCAATTATAAATTGTATGAATGCAAGTAGATTAATACATTCTATTCCAGACATTTTTCTATTCAAGTTTTTTAGCTCTCCATTCTTCTCCGTTATGTTTTAATACATATTCAGCAACGTACTGTATTAAATCAACCGGATGGAAAGAATAGCGCAAATTCCCTTTACGATAAGTAACCGATAACATAAGTTCTTTCTTGTCTTTATAAAACCCAATAGCCTCATTATACTTGATTTCTAAGTTCTTTTGGTTTTCTTCCAAAAAGATACTATTGGTTATTTTTTTCAAAGAGTCTATCAATTTCTCGATAGAGCTTTCTACCGGAACTTTCAATAAGGTATGACGCAACTTATAATCAAACTTCAACTCTTTGTTTTTAGATTCATAGTATTCCTTATCAACAGCAATAACCACAAATTTTCCTTTCCCGATTAATTTTGCTGCGTCGGCATCTACTTTTCTGCATAGTAATTTATCACCATTAGAGATGTCTTCAGGTGACATAGAGGAGCCTTCAACAGTAAATATTAAGGGATTCTCAGATTGTTTATACTTAGAAATGTCTAACATTGAATTTTCACACGGAATCCTATCTGGTAACATTTCAAGACCTTTCAACGGAGTTACACTCAACGTAGGATCTCCAGCCGCCACACTCATAGTACCATCGGCATTCATACCGTTGGTATGCACTTCTTTCCCAAAGGCAAAGTGATAAAGATTAGATACTAACTGTTTCAATTTCAACATATTAATTAATAGTATGCGTCTAAGCGCACATTTATGATTCGCAAAGTTAGCGTTTTTTCTCATAACTCGCAAGTTTATAGGGGTTAAACATCAATAATGCCATCGTATGAGGGTCTTGCCTGAACTGTAACAAGAGGATTACACAACAGTCCTCACTCACTAATAAAACATTCTACCATAAAAACAAAAAGAATGCAATGAATGATTACGGTTTAACCTCTTTTGTTTAAAAGCCGGTTTGCTTTGCCTGTGATGAATTGAATAGCAGGATGAAAAAAGAGACTATGTAAGATAATATTTTTGTGAGGAGGGCAGCCTGTAAGCAGTGTTTCTTCTATTTTGTCGGTTAATAAATTTAATTGATTGCTTGTTAAGTTCAAGGGAAAATTCTATATTTGCGAAATATGATATCCTCCTTCTTGTCTTGAAAGCGGTCTGACTGCTTTAACCAAGGCGAAATGTCTTGGTTTTATAATAAATAATAAGATCAGCATGGCAGAATTAAAGGCAACCGTGTGCTTGCAAGGGAAGGATATAGAAGTGATTTCATCACATATTGAATTTAACCGCAAGACAGATAATAAAGGAAGGCCAGTGACAAATGTTATTGGCGGACGTATTACCATAACCGTTGAATCTACCAGAGAAACTACTATTCTTGAAGCAATGGTAAACAGTCCTTTCAAAGCGATAAGCGGCAAGGTGATTTATTACAACACTAAGGATAATTCAATCTTTCGTGTCGTGGAGTTCAAATATGCGTATATCGTATATTACAAAGAGGTTTACAATGTTGACAGGAAACGCCAAATGTATTCCACCATCACATTTTCTGCGGATATTATTATGATAGGAGACGCATATTTAAGCAATCAATGGTAAGAAGAAACATGAAATTTAATCGTATGGATATTATTGTATTAAGAAATATCACTAACTTTGTTCATTGTGGATGTGGTGATAATGGATTTGCAGCGTCGTTTACTATTTCAATATTTAATGTTCTTATTGCTACATTTTTGTTTTCCAATGGAGTTAAAATAGAATTATGTTAATAACAAAGGTATGAATACTTTGATTCTTGATTTTTTAAACAGCTATGCTGATAATACCAATCCTCAGTATGCCGTGATGCTGAAAGGAAAATGGGGATGTGGCAAAACTCATCTTATAAAAGAATGGAAGAAGAGGTTTGATGGGACCGCAGATACTGACGAGGAAATTACGCTAAAGCCCATTTATATTTCGACCTATGGAATGGATAGCGTGAATGACATCAAGACAGCTATAGATAGGGAATTAAATCCTTTCTTCTATTCGAAAACGGGGCGTTTCATAAAGGGAATTTTGAAATTAGCCGGTAAGGTAGTCTTCAAGACAAGTATGGATTTTAATGAAGACTCTAAAGAGGATGGTTCATTTTCCGCAACACTGGATTCGTTGTCGTTACTACAAGTGAAAGACGACAGTATAAAAGGTGTAAAGTTTCTGATATTCGATGACATCGAAAGGTGCCTGATAGAGATGAAGGAATTGTTAGGCTTTATCAACTATTTTGTAGAACATTGTAATTGCCATGTTGTCGTAATTGGAGATGAGAACCACCTTGAAGAACTTTCCAAGGCTGTATTGGATGAGTTTAAGGAAAAGACCATAGGCAGGGAATTTGAAATACAACCTGACATAGAAGAAGCCATCGAATACTTCCTTGGCGAAGTACCGGTATCCGATTATTTGAAAGAAATGCGTGATTTCATTATTGCCTGTTTTAAGTGTACAAAATCCGACAACTTACGGGTTTTGAGACAATGTTTATATGATTTTAAAAGCCACTTAAACAAACTTCCTCCCGAGCTGGTTGAAAAGGATAATATCTTTCTCAAAAATATTCTTGGGTCATTTATTGCAGTGTATGCAGAGTATAATAACAGTGAGAACAAAGAGGTAATTTGTAATTGGAGTAGAGATTGTCGGATTTCACTACTCCAAGATAATAATGAGGATAAGCAAAGGATACAGCATCTAAGGGAAAAATATCACTCTTTGAACAAGGAGCTAATTTATAATGTCTTAAATCCGGAGTATGTTACGGCTATTATACAATATATTATCACAGGTGCTCCACTTGTAGAATTTATTGTTACGGAGATAAGGGATAAGCAAAAAGGATTGAAACCTTGGAAAATGCTATCCGGCTTTTTCGATATGGAGCAGCAAAAACTTGAAAGTATTTGTCAGGATACTATAACATCCATATTGGATAGAGAGATAAAAGACGCTTATCAACTTGGTTATAGTATTGCGTATCTATCATATTTTCACGCTATTGGCATTTTCTATTTTATACAGGCTTATGTCTCTTTAATAAAAGTAAGAATAGCAGAGATGATTGATATCCAAACCAGTTTAGAGGAACTTTATCAGCTAAGAGGGCTTTTTATTAGTGGATGTAATTATGTAACCACAGATTCCAAGACCTCAATAACGGATGATATTGTGGACTATTTCTTGCAGAAGATGAAATCAAAGATAAATGAGTTGCCGGATCAAATGCAAAAAGCACTGCGTAATTTGACTGAAGGAACAGTAGAACAACTTATAATTATAGACAGATTGCCTTATCCAGATAAAAGTTGTACATACGAACTTCGTGCTATATTTGCATCTGAAGATGCCAATGCTCTTTTTGATGCTATCTGCAAACTAAGCAATAAAAGTAAAAATACTTTTACGCAATTTCTTGCTTATCATTATAATTTTGACTATGACCTACAAGATGTGGGAAACAGATATAAGGCAGATGTTCCTTGTTTACTCAAGTTGAAAGATTTGGTCGGTAATGAAATCAGTATATCAAAAGGGGTGGATAAACTTGCCTTCATAAGGTTAAAAGATGCCTTGATTGAAGCTATTAGGAGGTGTGAAGGCAAAAATGATACATTGCCACCAATGTAGAAGCTAAAAATGGCATATCGCAAAAAACGGATATGCGATGAAAGAATATTATCTCTATTTGACTAAAAACAGAAGATATTAATAGCTATAAATGAGAATGGGTGGTGGCGGGGAATCGGGAGGTTATAAAGGGAGAAAGGATGCCATAAAAGAGTAGAGCCGTCGGCAGACCGGAGCGCAAAAAAATCCCTCTGCCCGGTCATCGCGACCATGCAGAGGGAACGGTTAAATTATGATTATGTCAAGCAGCTTCGGCAATAGCTTCGTGTTTGGCAGCCTGTGGTTGTTCGGCCTCTTTCAGACTTTCATCAATCCTGTGCTGAAGTTCCTTACATTCCTGTTTGAGCCTTGACAGCTCATCAGCCTTGCTCCACTGGCGACAAACGATTTTCTGCAATGTAGGAATTTCGCTTTCTATCCGCTCTACCGCCTTTTGTTGCTTCTCGATAAGAGAGGGCAATTTGCTTAATGCTCCATGCGGATATTGCGCCGACTCAACGAAACCAAGCGGCAGCGCACCGCTTAGGCCGCATCGGTATTTCAACCCACTTATACCCTCTACAAAGAATGTATTGCGGTCAAACGTACCGTCCATATTATACTCGCTATGTACCAACAAGTTCAGTCCTGCATATGTGCCAACTGTGCCATACGCTCCGTTGCGGTAGGTCTTGGCTATACGGTGCAACTCCCGACCAACTTCCTCGGTACTGGCTTGCGGTAAGTTTAAAAGCAGGGTTGCCTTTGCCCCATTATACGAGTTGATGTATTCCAAATCCCTCTTGAAATCGGCCTCAGTACGCTTTGCCTTTTCGATTTCTCCCTGACCGGCAGCTATTTTACGCTCGGCACGGATGCGTTCTTTCTTGAAAATAGCCTGTTCCTTTTCAAGCTGCATAATCTTGTTGTCGAGCTTCGTCTTGTTCAGCAAGTCGTTATTGCCTGACAGAATAGCCACGAACTCGGCGAAGTTCATACCGCTGTCCTCATCCATGCCTCCCTCGTCAATACGGCGCACGGCGATTGTGCCGTTGTTAATTTGATTGATAAACATCTGCTTGTTTTTCAACAGATTAAACTTGTAGGCGTCGAGGGTCTTTTCCGTACCATAAATTACGATATCCACCACATTGTCACCCCACAGCTTTACAGTGTTGCCTTTGCGTACTGCCCTGCCATTGCGTTGCTCCATGTCAGCAGGTCGATCGGGTAGGTCAAGGGCATTACTGCCCTCTTCCCCCCTCAGAACCGTACGTGAGGGTTTCCCCTCATACGGCTCAAGCTTTTCAAAGTCTCTGTTCGTGTGCAGAGACCGGCTCATCCTACTTCTTGTTTCCATTGTTTTTACGGGATAATTTGAAACATTCATCATGAACCAACAGATTGCATTTCCGTCCGTCTTGTACGGTCGGCATTACATTCCATGCCTTATGCGTGTCAATCGGTTCACCACATATCGGACATTTCCGACCTTGCTTTTCCCATAGGTAAAGCAGGGATTTACGTCCTTTCAGCGTCACAAGCATCTTTGACTTCATTCTTTTATTGAAGTACAGGCGGCAGTCTGCGTCAAACGGATTCATGTCCCCCTTTATCTGCGTATATTGCAGAAAAGGAAACGAAGATGCCAGTTTCAACAAGGTAAGTTGGTCTTCTTTGCCGTTTGATTTCTTGAACTTAGCCGCAAAAGTCCAGCTGTTCCCTCGGATATTGTGCCAATAGCGGTCTTTTATCCACTGTTTCCCTTTCTTGGAATGACGGCGTTTAGCCCATTGCCACAAGGCGAGAAATATCTGATGGTCGATTCTGTGAAAAGAATCACGTGTCGCCCCATGCTGATAATATGCTCCCCATCCTCGAATTTTAGCATTCAACATCCTGATTAATGATTCCTGCTTGCAACCCTTATGACCTTTTGTCACCTTACGGATATTCTCCATAAAGCGTTTTTCGGCTTTCTTGGTCGGCTTGGTCAATATTTCATTGCCGAATTTGCGGATGTTGAAACCGAGAAAATCGAAACCGTCACGGATATTGGTTATCACCGTCTTTTCTTCTGATAAGGTCAGACCTCTTTCAGACATAAAGTCGGCTACCAATGGCTTGATTTCCTTTTCAAGTGTTTCACGGTTCTCGCAGGTAATTATAAAGTCATCAGCGTAACGGACAAGATTCACCATTGGCGAATATAACTTACCTTTGATTCTAACTCGTTTATATTTCTCTGCAAGGACTTTCTGCAATCCGTCCAATGTCATATTGGCAAGCGTGGGAGAGATAATGCCACCTTGTGGCGTTCCCTCCTCTGTCGGGAACATCTGTTTGTTGAAGATATAGCCGCATTTCAACCATTTTCGGAGTATTGCCTTGTCCATAGGGATGTTGGCAAGCAGCCATTCATGGCTGATGTGGTCGAAGCACCCCTTTATGTCACCCTCCAGAATCCATTCGGGAGAATAGCCTTTTCGGAGAATGTTATGGCATTGCATTACCGCGTCCATACAGCGGCGTTCCTTGCGGAAACCGTATGAACGTGAGTCGGCTGTTGTTTCCGACACTGGTTCTAATGCCATAAGGTAGAGTGCTTGCATGGCTCTGTCTTTCATTGTCGGTATTCCCAACGGTCGCAGTTTGCCATTACTCTTTTTGATGTGGACTCTTCTCAATGGCTTCGGCTGGTAGCCTCTGCGTTTGAGTTCGCTTATCGCTTGTGTTTTTGCTTCGGGTTTCTCCCATGTTTCCATGTCCACTCCGGGGGTGTTGCCACCTCCGTTAGAAGTAACTCTCTTTACGGCTAAGGCTTTTGCGTAAAAAGAGTGGGTCAGCGTCCACTGCAAGGCTTTCACCTTGTTGTATCTGCCTTCCTTCTGAGCCTTTACAATTCGTGCTTGTAGCTTTCTGACAGCCAACTCCGCTTTAGTCCAGTCTATTCTGTCCCAAAGTGTTTGCTGATTGTCAGCAGGCGCACACGATGTCTTGTTTTCGTTCATTTGCTTTCCTCCTTTTGAAAGTTCTAAAAGTTAATTGTAAAGAATCACCATTTGACAACATTCGGTTTGATTGCCTACCTAATGTCGTCACAGAAGTCTGCCCACTTTCGTGTCGGATGATGTCGCCCACATCAGCCCGTGATGTCGGTTCAATCCGTATCCGCTCCATTACAGAACGGCATTCGCTTTTTCTGTTATCTTATACCTGCACACCATTCGGCTTTCATTGCTGTCAGCTTACCTGTCATTTTTACATGACAGGAGATATACAGGCTTACCATGTTCCACATAGATAACTAACGGATAGGTTAGGTTCTGTCTCATCCTCCGGCGGTGCTTATATCCGTGTAATCCTACCATGGAGAGGATTAACCGACCGCTTCCCTTTTGGGTAGAGTGTGCCAGTATCTTACACTCTTTCGTGACATTACGAAGTTTACTAACAGTTCGCTTGCGCTAACCATACTATCCAGCCTCGCCACTCTACGGTATGATACTAACCGTACTTGACTTCCCCTCACGGTTCTGTCTTGTCTTGCGAAAGTGTACTTCGTCCCGACCGCTTAATACAACATTAAGGTGCATCGGTCGGTAGGCTACCGCTGACGGAACAGCGGGTTAAAGCTGATACCCGTAAGTATCATTCCAACAATTATCTATGCGACTTCATGTCGCACCCAAGGTATTTCAAGGTGATGCACCGCCACAGCCCTTTGTTGGGCGTTCACACCTGTGCCTAACATGGTCGTACTTCCAAAAAGAACTCGCACCTTGCCGTTGTTCATTTCTTCAAACAGCTTTTTTCTTGCCCTCTCGGTAGTGGCGCATTGGATAAACTGTATTTCATCAGCAGGAATACCGAGCCGTACCAACTTTTCTTTGATGTCGGTATATATGTTCCATTCGTTCGGTTTGTATGTACCAAGGTCGCTGAACACGAACTGTGTACCCCGATTGTCATTCGAGCGTATATAGTAGTCATAGATTGTCCTCGCACAGATAGAAGCCTTGTTATCGGCATCATCCTTGAACTTGCAACCCAACAAGCGCATATCAAGAGCCATTTTTCGGGCTACATTGGTCGCAACCAACATTTTCGCCTTGTCGAGGTTGTCAGGTTGCGGAACGTCAAGCCCCAAGTCCTCCCACTGGCCGCTACCGGCAAAAGATACCAAGCGTCCTATCATTTCCTCCTGCTCAATTGTCGGGGGATAAGAGAGGAAACGCACGTTCTTCTCAGGCACATCAAGATTTATCATGTCGGCTGTACGATAATCCGTAATCTCACGCAGGAACATTGCCAGTTCTGGTACTTTGATGTAAGTACGAAAACGCTCTTTGCGCTTCACCGAGCCTGTCACGTTCAACTCATAATCTGCCGTTTTCTTTGTGAATATGGCTGCCCACGCATCGAAACAGCTAATCCGTTGCCGTTGAAGCTCCTGCGGACGCAAATACTTGAACATCACATATAGTTCGGTCAGTGCATTTACCACCACTGTACCCGACAGAAACGTAGCCCCAAGGTCACGACCTGTACGAAGTTGGATGTCACGAATGGCGAACAAGAGGTTCATTGCCCTTTGAGAGCCTTTGGTGTTGCCGATACCTGCCACACGGTTATGGCGTGTCTGGAACATTAAGTTCTTGAAAATATGGCACTCATCTACAAAAATATGGTCTATTCCCATTGTGTGGAAGTCCACAGCATCGTCTTTCCGATTATTGATTTTCATATGCAGTTCTTGTAATTTAGCCCCAAGGTTCTGTTTGCGCTTTTCTAACCCCTCCTGCATCTTTCCGCTACGGTAACGCATAGTGGACTGCTCCAAAAATTCAAGGTTACGTTCCACATCGGCAAGCTCTTCCGTGAATATATCTATCATGGTCTCTTCTGACTGCGGTATCTTGGCGAACTGGTCGTGCGTGAGTATGATGCAGTCCCAGTTGTTGTTCTTGATTTTTGAAAAGACCTCTTGCCTGTTGGCAGGGGTAAAATCGTCCTTGCCCGGATAGAGAACTTTGGCCGTAGGGTATGCCTTGCGGAACGTATCGGCGATTTCGTGCACATTGGCTTTCAGCCCGATAATAAGCGGCTTGTGTGCCAATCCGAGACGTTTCATTTCGTAGGCGGCAACACACATTATCATCGTCTTGCCTGTGCCTACCTCGTGCCAACAGATACCGCCTCCGTTCTGCTTAATCATCCAGATAGCATCTTTCTGTGAGGGATAGAGGCTATCGTATGGAAATTGCTCGAAAGAGAGCTGCGGAAAGGTTTGTGCCGAACCGTCATAGTGCGGCCTGACATAGCAGTTGAAACGCTCATTATACACCCTCACCAGCTCGTCCCGAACCTCTATCGGCTGCCTGTCAAGCCAGCGGTTGAAACGGTCTCTAATCTCCTGTATCTTGGTGGCTGCCTCCTGTATGGCTTCCTCGTCCGGTACACGCACCTTATCACCATTGCGGTATATCTCTTTCGTGATTTCAGGTACAGTATCATGCAGGGCATGAACAAACAAATCCCCACCGTCATAGTTACGAACGAAATAGGTGTTGTAAGCCACCGGAGAGTAACTTTGCAGACGTACCATGTAGGTGTCGTTCACATCGAAATACATTACGCTTGTCTCGGTCTCGAAAAGTTCAGTTGCAAAATCGGCATATAACTTAGTGTCAATCCAACGCTCACCCATGTTAATGTCGAGTTCCTCGTAGGGTATCGCTTCGGGTGTCACATCCGCCAAAGCCTTTACAGCAGTTTCCGTCCAATCTTTTTCCCTGTCCGTGAGTTCGGACAAGTAAGAACCTATCTCCTTGCATTTGGCTATGACATTGCCTGAAAGGAACTTGCCTTTATGCTCCCACTCCCCGATAGCGGGATTGTAAAATATTTCACCTTTGAGGTCGCCGATGATTTCTTCCTCGGCACTGTCCGTGGACTGCATCAGGTAGTCCATATCAACCTTGCCGTAGAAATTCAAGCTGCTTGCCAACGCTTCAATCGGTGTCAGCCGTTTGTTCGGGTCTATCTTCTTGAACGCCACAGGTTCACGCATGATGTCGGACTTGACTAAATCTTTTCCAAGCTGCATTTCTATTGTAAAGACTTCCACACCGAGGCTGTCAAGCATGATAAACTCCTTGTTGTCGTTCTCGTGGAAACAGCCCCATTTGGCAACAAAGGCATCGTATCGGGCGTTCAGCTCTCTACGCAATCCGTTATCCTCTTTTTGTTCTTCCCTCTCTTTAATTGACAGTTCAAAGTATGCTTTGCGTATAGGGAAATAGTCTTTCGCCCTATCTGTATTGACCTTACCCTCGTCCACCGGCACAAAATCAATGGCTACCTCTTGATAAAGACTTGATTTTCGATATTGGATAGTACCCACCTGGCCCTCAAACAGTACCATTGCGCCATCTTTCATCCATGCTTCCACCCCATCCGTGTAGGCTCGTTTACCTTTTTCTACTTGTTTCATCGCTACATTCCCGAAAAGGGACATTTGCATATGTTCGCTGCCCTGTCCGTTCCCTGTGAAAAGACTTTTGCGGAAATATCGGCCAAAGTCGAGTTTCAGCAGTGCGGCGAGATATTGCGACATAGCATTTTCATTTCCCTGCCATTGGTATTTGCGCACATATTTTCCGTATTGGTTCTGTACAATGCGGCTACCTGTTGCAAGGGTGGTTTTCGGCATGGTAAACAATTTGTTAGCGTATTCGGTCATTGTGCCTATGGCGTCCGCCTTTTCCCTGCCTACTTGTAAAAACAGTTGTTCCCGTTGTGAGAGTACCGTCTTGTGCGTGTGCTTTTGGAATATCAGCAGGTCACTGCCTACCTCTATACCGCTTGTCTGCATGAAAAGCATATCGGGCAGACGGATTGCACTTATCAGGTCTGCATGATTTACAAGATATTCACGCACGAACTTGTTACCGGGCGTGTCGGCTATGCCCCTCGATGTGATGAAAGCCAATAATCCACCCTCATTCAACAACTCCATCGCTTTGACAAAAAAGTAGTTGTGTATGGTCTTGGTGGCCTGTTCGTACATACCGCCTTTCTTCCACAGCTCCGCATCGAATACCCGGAAATTGCCAAACGGGATGTTGGAGGCTATGACATCGAAAGTTGTATGCTCAAAACCTTGTTCTCCAATGGTTTCAAATGCAGCCGTCCGTGTTAGCGTGTTCTCATGGAGCAGGGAAAGTATCATCCCCGAAATGAGATCTTTCTCAATGGCATAGTCATACGTGCCGGACATGGCTATGGGCAGAAAACCGCCTATACCTGCACTCGGTTCGAGAAATGAACGCATTTTGAGGCCGTTTTCGCTGAACGTGGCGTGTATCTGCCGCACCACTGCATCAACAAGGAATTTAGGAGTGTAAAATGCTGTCAGTACAGATGCTTTGATACCCTCTATGACATTGTGTCGCATGGGTTCTGTGAAATGAGGGTAAGCATTGATTAACTCCTGCAATCTTTGTATCGGTTCTTGCATATCACCACTTATGGGCTTGTCCGTACCTATATTCAACACTTCTTTGATACCCCCGAAACCAGAATATCGGGATAAAATTTCTTTTTCTTCCGCAGTGGCCTGCCTGCCTTGAACTTGGATTTTCATTGCCGTTTCTATGGCTTCCACGTTCGCTACCAATGATTTCAATTTGTTGTAACTCATAATTTAACCTTTCTTTTTTTCCCTTTTTTCGGCCTGTTTGCGACCTTTGGGATTTATTTTTCTGCCTCCAAAAGGTGGCGGAAACAATCTGACAAGGCTGATGCGGAAAAATACGCTCGACAGACGGAGAGGAAGATTTTTGCGGCTCACTCGCGGCGGAACGCCGGCATTGGCAAGATTGGAGCAGCCTATTACCTTTGCGGGAAAATAAGTCCACGAGAGGTCGCACGGCAGCAGCAAAACGATAATAAATGACAATCAAATAGAAAGGGATGAATAAAACTGTAAAACAGGGGTGTTAAAACA
>NZ_QTLN01000032.1:15598-38403 GCF_003602735.1 Bacteroides sp. AF39-16AC
AAAGGGATGAATAAAACTGTAAAACAGGGGTGTTAAAACAGGGTAACGGACAATCGGAACGGATTGCCCGTACTATAATCGGAGGAAGGTGAACTATAAAGGGAGGTGGAATCGGGTGGATTGACCCATCTCTTGATAATTGCAGACTATTACTCTCAGAATGACGACTATATTAAATGTCGTAAAAAAATGCAACGGACTATTTTTTTTGTATCATGAGCGTATTATTCAGCAAATTAGTTGTATCTTTGTAATCGCATAGATTTTTTTGAAATGAAAACAGCTATACAGATTGCTAAAATAAGAGCAGTGGTACTCTACATCATGCAGAGTTTCACTCAAGGAGTGGACTATATAAAGTTATTTAAAATACTTTATTTTGCCCAACAGGACCATCTTGTCAAATATGGCAAAGTGATTGTCGAAGACTCTTTCAGAGCATTGAAGCATGGCCCGGTGCCAGCCTATACCTACAAGGCACTGCAAATTGCAGAAGGCAAACCCTTGGATGGGAATTTTGACGAGTTCCTTTCAGACATAGAGGTTCGTGACAAGAAGGTATATACTTCTGCCGTACCCGATATGGACTATATATCAGGTGCCAACAAACGTTGTCTTGACGCTGCTATCGCTAAATATAAGGATACAGACCCTTATGACTTGTCCGATTTGTCGCACGACTCGGCATGGGAAGAAGCGATGACACGCATTCAGGATGATCCTCAAAAGAACTTCATTACCATTATAGATATAGCCCGGGCAGGAAAAGCTACCGAGGACATGGTAGATTATATCCGAGAAAAGCAGATTGTCAAGAACGCTTTATCTTAAATCAAATGGACGACAAAACCGGTGCATTGGAAAAGCTGAAAGCTATAATGGCCAAAGCTGAGCAAGTAGAGATGTCATCAGTCAAAATTGGTGACATTATTTATGTCCCCTTGGACGAAGAGGACGGACTGATACTAAAAGACGGATATAAAGACCGTAATAAATATATTGTTATTATCGGCTTTACTCCGGAAGGTGTCGCTATCGGTGCCTTACTGATAAATTCGGAAATAGATTCTTCCAAGAGGTCGGAAGAGCTACTGGACTGCCAATATCCTTTGATGGTTCGGAACTATCGTGATATTCTGGACTATGACAGTTGGCTGGATTGTTCCGATATATTCGAACTTTCAAAATTAAAAATCACGGAAAAGAACGGTAAACTGAAAGGTTGCCTGATTTCCGAAGACAGGGAACGGGTAATGCAGTTTCTAAGAGAGACAGAGGTGTTCGATAATGCAACTAAAAGACGTTATGGCATTATTAAATAATGGCGTTAAATCATAGGGAATGGATAGAATAGGTTTAGATACCAGAATTTCAAGGAAAGAATCGTTTCTATTGGCAAATGACGGTTTGTATTTAGGCAGATTGTCGTTGAACACATCTACTCCTGATTCCATATCCAACAACGAGAATATATACGGTAGTCACTTTTCAAGTATATCTTTCAAGAATCGGTATTCCATATATGGAAGTCCCAGTTCATCGTTAAGTCCATACAATCCGAATACATTAACCCCACCAGTTATTTATTTAAGAGGTGAGAAAATCGGTTGTTTGAGTAAAAATGTGAATCTTACAAATCGTGTAGATCCGGACGTGCTTAATGACTGGATGATAAGTCAGCGATTATTTGATTAGTTTTCCATACAGAAAAATACATAAGTCTCCAATCGTAAATTGGGAACTTATGTATTTAGTAGGTCAAATGCTGATGCCGTCCTTTAAAACGACTGGAGTTATCGTTGTAAGTGATAACTTCTTCAGACATCATTAATCTCTACTTTCCAATCTTATACATATTATCACGGGAGTCAAACCGCACACCGCAAAAAATGTAGTCAGGTGTACACACTGCCCTTGCCGTGTATATATCCTTGCAGTTGCATTCTTCAAGGTATCCTGCCAAACTATCCACCATAATAGCGCAACTTAACTCCGCTGTTTGATGCTTGAACCGCCTGCCGTTTATTTCGACTAACACATAAGGGGTAAAAAAATCAAACGGGCTATTGCTTTCGGGGGATAAGATGCCAATGTCTATCAGTCTGACAGGATTTAACTTTTCGTCCTTTGCCTTGTCGTTGTCCTTTTCAATTTGTTCACGTAGCAAGCGAAGGTAGCAATCTTTCTTCGCTTCAAAAGTATGTATCGACTTAATCCACTCACGAATCCGTTTCTTAAAGTATGCCATACTATTGGAAACAAAGAGCGTTATCCGTCCGTCTATGACAAAACCGTAATCGGTCATACCACTCCATTTACCCATACATTTATGGCGTACAGGCTCCCATGTCTTGCCTCCTACAAGGGCAACAAATTCATCTACTGCTGCTTTCTCTTTCCTTTTCATTGTATATAGTTTTTAAAATTCAGGAATAGTTGCTTTCTCAATCAAAACGTTGTCGGCATAATACTCAATCGCCCCCGTCGTAACACCAATATCCTGACAAACTGTTCTGAGATAGTTTTGATAGTCGTTTCCAGAAAAGTTCTTACCACATAAGTTTTTGAAAATCATCGGAATGGATATATCGTCTGTACTCGATAGTATCACTTTGCCATTCTGCCTAATCTCTGTTTTCATAATGTTATTTTTGTTTTTATTGTTACTATTTCCCTTTGTTCAACCTGTTTGCGACCTTTGGGATTTATTTTTCTGCCTCCAAAAGGTGGCGGAAACAATCTGACAAGGCTGATGCGGGAAAATACGCTCGACAGACGGAGAGGAAGATTTTTGCGGCTCACTCGCGGCGGAACGCCGGCATTGGCAAGATTGGAGCAGCCTATTACCTTTGCGGGAAAATAAGTCCACGAGAGGTCGCACGGCAGCAGCAAAACGATAATAAATGACAATCAAATAGAAAGGGATGAATAAAACTGTAAAACAGGGGTGTTAAAACAGGGTAACGGACAACCGGAACGGATTGCCCGTACTATATCGGAGGAAGGTGAACTATAAAGGGAGGTGGAATCGGATGGATTGGCCCATCTCTTGATAATTGCAGAATAACGACTGTATTAAATCATAGGGAATGAGTAAGTCTTTTTGATAAGACAGAATGCAGTTCGGAACAGGCAACCTGAAAAACAATGGTTTTTGTTTGCTTGTCCGCCAATCTTTCGTTATCTTTGTCAAAATGAAGACAGCAGACGGTACTTTCGGGTACGGTCATTGTCGTGACATGGAAGATTCATACTCGGCTTGGAAACAGGCGGAGATTGATATACATATTATACGTTCACTGAACGTCTTGGAATAGAAAACTGACACTTATCAAAAAGACAAGATGTATAGCAAAATATTCATACTGTATGTTTATACAGCAAGGGTTTGCTTATCTACCTTTTAGGTATGGCAGTACCTCTATTCCGGAATAGTGTGGGTTCATGCTGTTCTTTAGGGTGCAAGGTGGACATAATTCTTAAAAACACATTGAATATGAAACAGATTTCCTTGCACGTGTACCAGTCCATCGACGGTTGTCCGGCTCCTTCGGACAAGCATTTTGATGCGGCTGTGGATGCCTCCAGTTGTGTGCTGATTGACGAAGAAACTTACCTGCGTATTTATATGAACCATTTAGGTTGGCCGATTACGGCGAAAGAGACTTTGGTTGTAACGAACGGCGGCATCGACCTGACGGAGAATGAACGAGTGAAGTTCATCCAAGGAGATGCAGTGGCAGAACTGAGACAGATGAAGGAAGACGGCGACGGTATGGTGGTGGCTTACGGTGAGGAAATCGGGGCTTTACTCTTGGATAACGGGCTGGCGGACGAAATCACAGTGACAACCGTTCCGGTACTAATCGGCGGCGGCGAAAAGGCATTGGAATGCGGATTGAATGACGGCAGAGCTTGGATTGTGCGGTCAAATAAGGTGCTGGTGGACGGAAAAATGAGGACGGTGTACGGGAAGGTCTAATATGACAAATAGATATTATAGCAAAAGTGCAGCAACCAATTGCTGCACTTATTTATAAAAAGACGTGCCTTAAACATGCTAAATAGGCGAAAAGTAAGGCAAGTATATTACTTTTTAAGCCGAATACTAAAAAAGGTAGAGAAAGATATAAGGAGGATGGAGCCTCCGAAGATATAAAAATACAGCAACACCAACTAAACCGGCACATAGGTAAAGCCGGGCAATACATCAGAACTAATAGCGTACTTTGCCATATCACGCTATGGCTGACAAAACAGCCTTTACATGAATGGCAAAGGAGTCACCGCTACGGCTCGGAATATGCGAAAACAAGATGGCTGTTATACGATTGAGCTGCCATAGAGATTTAGAACTTTTAGTCCATTCGCTGTAGCCTTACGATAAGTATAAAACGTACCACCCTTGGGGTTGCCGTCATACCAGGCAATAAGAGACGAACTGTGAAAAACCATATAGTCGTTGCGTCGAAGCAAACAGCCATGGTAGTAGTGTTCGCTCAGGATGATAACATCATCCGAGTTACAGAGAATAGTATCATACCGGGCTTTCATCGCATCGTTCCACCGCTCGGATTGTCCGCGATACGGTACTACGACAATAACTTGCAGACCTGACAATTCGGACTGCAACGCAAGAGCAACTTCTGCCGCCAGCATATCAAACCCCATGGCACAACCACAGTAAAAATGACGATAACCTCCAGCGTATGCCTTGGTTATCGCTGCCTTTAATTGCAGCTTCAGTTGCTTCCTGTATAGGAATGGAATATTGCGGTGTCCACTGAAGCAAACGGACACTGCCTTATCATACTTTGTCTGGGTCATATTATTTCACTTTGTAATGGGTTCTTGCGAGGAATATACCTCCGAGTACATTAGCACCAAGGCTTTCAAGCTGATTGGCATAGGTAGCATAACTCAGCCCTTTGGTTATCACATCATCAAAGACTACCACAGACCTGCCGTTGAAAAAAGCCGAATCAAACTCAATGACGTTTACCTTACGGATTTCTTTCTCTGCCTTACGGTTTTCGTGAATGGTTAGCCTCTCACCACTCACTGATACATGGTCATAACCATTGATAGCTCCCGTCAGTTCGCATACTCTTTGGCAGAATGCTTTGTAACGTATCTCGTTCTTCTTATCGGTGGATGCCGGTACGGGAGAAAATACAATGTTAGTACATGATGTTCCATAACGTTCGGTCATGTTGGCTGCCGTGCGTTGAGCAACCTCTTCGTATGCCCGTCCATCCTTGAAATCAAAGACTAACTTGCGGTCTGCTATCTCACGCTCACTCACATTGCGTATGCGTGCAGGAAAATACTTGCAGAACCATGCCTGTGGCTTGTCCAACTGTTTTTGAAGTTCTATGTCTATCGTCTTTGCCATAACTCTGATAATTTTTCTTTTTCCCTCTTTTTGAAGGCTGTTCAGCCTGCTGAGGGATATTTTCTGCCATCAACTGCCGCCCAAGAATACCGATAAGACAAAACGGCGACAAGAAATACGCTCTGACGTGTCAGAGGAAGATTTTTCGTTCCAGCGATAGTGGCGATTTGATGTTTGGTAAAAGGCGGCTTACTTTGCGGAAAATATGACTACAGCAGAGCTAACCGACAAACAGAATATGCTTTCTTACTACAGGCGGTTGTCATATAGACATGTAGAATAGGTGCAAGATTTATAAAAGGAATGGGTGGGCAGTGGAACGTCTGTGGCTTGCCGGTCCAAACTTCCCGATGAAGTGACCATACAACTTAGTCTCAAATCTGGCGAAGCGTAAGCCTTGGCAGTTTGTGACCGAGGTGTACGGTCTTTTCATGTTTGGCTTCCGTAAAGAGTCTTTCACTCACCCCATAGCAGCTCTGCTGCCATAAGGTGAGTGAATGTCTCTTGCGGACAAGTCCTGTGACGCTCCGCTGATGGTGTGGGGCGAAGCTATAAAAACAAACAGACGGCATTGCCGGTTACAAAAGAACAGATAGCAGAGGTCGCTGCAAGGACAACAGATTGGCTTGATTGACACTTGTGGCAAATGTGCCATCGTCCTTGCTTTATCCCAAAGACTGGTACACAGCATATAGCAGACTTGTATGCCATTTGCCGTGTACCGGTCAGGGCGAACATCTTCTATAAAAGTTGAGCATGTACAATTAAAAGAGGAAATTGTATGGGTAAGACTTTATGATATAAAAGTGATATGGCTTATAAATTATCGGTGCTATTTTAGATTAGTGCCACGATTTTGCTAACTTTGCAAGTGAGTGAAAACGAATTTGATATAAGTAATGAAGCCATAACCCCCATATCCGATTATGTCGAAATACACCGTAATGTTGTAAATAACCAGATTGAAACGGGCTGCTTCATTCAAATAAAAATACGATGAATGCAAGACTATTGTTCATACTCCTGCTTTTCACAATTGGGGCATTGTGGTATATTATCGGCTACTGGCGACGAAAAGCAGGAGAAGCGGCATTCGCCGCCGCACGGTTGACCGAAAAGAGCGAGGAACGTGAACGTTACTGTCGTCTGGCGGTAATGGCCGGTCATCGGGAAGCCTGCCGTATGTTCTGTCTCTTGCATCCCGAACGGTTTGATGGCCATTCTCCCCATAAGCCGTTCAAGTTACGAGGCATCCGAATCTCCTTTTACGGATATTACTATCCGTCACGATACAATGCGCTGCTCAATGATGAACAGAGGGCTTTCTGCCATTCCATCTACCAGTTCAAACAAGGAGATATACACGGAATCGAGTTCTTTAAAACGTGTATGAATGCCTTGCAACTGAAAAAGAGACCTTACCATATAATGTTCATGCCGTGTAGCAACTGGATAAAATACGGTCAACGGTTCAAACGGCTCGACTGGTACATCGGAAAGCACCGACAGGATTTAACTTCAGGACTATACGACGTTGATATTTGCGATGCACGAGAAAGCCTGCATGAGGCCAAAGGTGGAGAGAAGCGTATCCTCGAACGAAACTACCTCATTACCGGAAAAATCAAAGGGAAAGAGATTATCATCATAGATGATGTGCTGACAACCGGGCAAAGCGTGGTGGATTACAAGGAAGAGATAGAACGGTGCGGTGGCAAAGTAGTGGCGGCTATCTTCTATGGCAAGACGCTCTCCATGCCTTCGATGCTCCTTGTACAAATACACGTCTGGGGCAACCATATTGCCCATATTATTGAACGGATGACAAAGTAACCGGAACGTTTTCAGCCCTTTTCACTTCTCTTTTACAAACCTGCCAATGCTGATATACACTCCTGCCGGATGGATTGGATATAATCGAGTATAAGCGAGGGGCTGATACTCCTGCCATTGAGTTTGCAGGTGATATGCAGGTGTTCGCCGGTGCTGCGTCCTGTGGAGCCGGTAATGCCAACCACATCACGAGGATGAACTATTGCCCCTTTGACGATAAGAATTTTAGAGAGATGACAATAACTGACGGTGTACCTACCATGCCGCAAGGTTACATACTTGCCGGAAGTCTTGTCCTGTCCGACCTTCACGACCACACCCTCCATCATGGCCATCACCTTGTCGCCACGTGCGCGCAAGTCCAGTCCGCCATGAAATTTACTCTTTCCCGTAAACGGGTCCTTACGGTAGCCATAAGGCGAAGTGACCTTGATATAACGTAACGGGTAACTTACACTCAAGTAACGATCCATCCACTTTTTCTTATCCATATCTGCGGATACCGGGATACCTGTTGAAACTTCCTGTACGGAAATCTCGCTTTCGGATGCCGGTTCCGCTTGGTCTAACCCCATATCCAATACCTCCATCTTGTAGCGTGTTGGGGTAACGGCAACGGTATTGAATTGTGCTTTGGCTGGCGTGATACATAATGAGACACCCGTCATCATCAATAATAAAATCTTTCTCATGGCAGCAAAGTTAGCACGCTCTTCTTATGGTCTGTCCATTGCCGACTGTTTTCTCTCCAAATATAACTATTTAATCAATTTTGAATATGATTATTTGCGAAAAATCATATTCAAAACATTAAAAATACCACTTTATAATCACTTATAAAGAAATGTTTTAGTCATCAGATAAGAAATCGCTCTATATTTGCTGAGTATAATTTTATAACATCGTTCAGAATATGAAAAAAGAACAATTTGAGTTCAACGAACTGCCTTATCCGACATTGGCCCGCTTTGGGCTTACCCAAGAAATGATTGAAGATTTGCCCCTGTGTATCCTGAAAGAAATCGGGAAAGGCGGCTACTCGCCGGTACTGCCCATGCGTGTCACTAACGAGAATGGCGAAGTAATCGAGAGTCGCAGTCGGTTTGCCTTTATCCGTATGGATAGCGGCGAGGTGGATGTGGTCTTTTATCCCACACTGAAGTCGTCACCACTGGAATGCTACAACGAGGAGCAGCAAAAACAGTTGCTTGACGGCAAATCCATCATTGCAGACGTGGCTATGGCGGACGGACGACGCAGTAAAGCTTTCGTGCAAATCGACGAGGAGACAAAACAGGTGATGTATGTTCCGACACCCATCATCGCCCGTAACCTGAAAGTGCTGGCAGAGGTAATGCACTTAGGTACAGTAGAAGTAAACGGAATGCAGCATGGTGAGCCTCTGACGGTGGCAGTGGATGGCGAACCTGTCACGGTAGGCATCGACCTTCACAACAAGACAGGCATCCGTTTCTGCGCAGGTGACGCGCAGAAATGGAAAGAGCAACCCAAGCGTGAATGGGATAAGTACACCTTCGGTTGCTACGGTTGCTGGGTGATGAATGATGACGGCAATCTCGACTACGTTCCAGAGGAGGAATACACCGAAGAACTGTGGAACGAACAGAAGAAAAGCGGTGAGCGTAACCGAATGGCAGGTATTCACAAATAAAACCTATTTAATATAAGCGTATGGCACAACAGAAATATTATCCCGAAGAGATTCTCGTCGAGAAGATGCAGAGCGGCGAATACGGCTGGCTCGATTACATCAATCATTTTTCTGCCGAGTGGCAGGAGGAGTACGCCCATTACTGTGAGGAAAAAGGACTCACGGTCTGCGAAGATTCTGCCGCCGGGTTTGTCCGTTTCAAAGACGAACAATTGGAAGCGGCTATGAAATACGGCAACGCATAACAAGTAACCATCATAACATCAGACTATGACGATACGAACAAACACTAATCCTCGGCAGATGGACTTGCAACCCGAAATGCGCAATCTACTGATGCGTAACGGACTTCAAGCCCATGTCGCATTTGACGGAGGCGGCTACCGGCTGATTGTGCAAGGGCATGATTCACCGTTATTGGTCTATCCTATAACAGAACGACAGATGTTGGCTCTGACGGACTGGGGAACGAATACGGCCAACAAGAAAGCCTACAACATACTCACGAGTATCATAGGAAAAGATTTCTATATGCCGAAAAATTTCGTCCATGCCCGCAATGCCAACGGTCGCGTGGCGATGGGGCTACATGGCTACCGCATCGGTATCGGTGAGTACGGACACATGGGGCGACTGGGTATGCCCCCTCCATTCCTTGGTTGGACACCACGCGAACAGTGGGGTTTCCACCTACGCAGAGTTGGTGGGCAGCTTTTCTTTCCGGGGCCATCCATCGTACCCGAACGCCCAGACGGGCGCATGAAGCCCGGCGAACTGCAATCGGGTGGCTACGGCTTTTACTACAAAGGCGGTCAACAGGAGCAACCCATTGTACAGCAAGATGTATTGAAGAACTTGCAGGAGGTCATTACACCGCTTGTCAGCCGTCCGCGCAGCAAGGAACCGGCACAAGCATACAAGGAGTTGATTGCTTCACCAGTCTATTTTTCCAACGAGAAATGGTCGGAGTGCCTTACTTCGCACGGTCTTATCGTGGATATGGAACGGAGGACACTGACCGTACAATCGGAAAGTGTCAATGCCGATATGGTCTATGACCTGACGGAAGAAGAAGTGAAAAAACTGGCTACCGCATCCATCGAGGAACAACCTGTGGAGAAACGGCTGGATCTGCTGAACGGCATTATCGGAGCGGACTTTGCCGATAAAGTAACGATGGAACAGCTCAACAGCGAACAACGCATCAGTATCGGCCTGCATCCCGAAGTGCGGCATGAACTGGAAGAACGGCAGCGGCAGGAACAAGAATTATTCATGCAGCAAGAAACTCCGATGCGGCAGGAATACATACAGGGCAGTATCGGTGCAGCCGTGGACGGTCGTGACCTGCAACTACTCAACGAAAGCAAAGGCTGGTATCGTGAGGAGAAACATGGCCGGGAAGTAGAGGTCAGTGACATTGCCGTGCAACCGGCACAGACGGAGGGTAAATACAAGATGTCCGCTGTTATTGACGGACAGGTCATCAGCCACGAAATCAGCCAGAAAGACTACGACAAGTTTCTTGCTGTGGATGATTACCACCGGATGAAACTTTTTTCGAAGATTTTCAACGAGGTGGATATGAAGACACGTCCTGAAGCGAACAAGGGGCTTGGCGTGAAGATATTCGCTGCCCTTACCGCCGGTGCTGTGGTGGCATCGGAAGTCGCACATGGCTTCCATCACCACCACTCTCCGGAGTTCTATGGCGAACGTTTCAGCGGACCGCCACATCCATACTTCAAGCCCGGTGTAGATACACCGAGAGATGTGGCCATCCGTAATTTCGAGGCACAGATGAATCAAGATATTAATGAAATGAGAAGAGGGAGGTAAACCTATGAGAGACGGAGACCTTACATACGATGACTTTCTGCAACGACTAAACATCCAGGACGTATTGATTGACGCAGGGTATCACCTGAACCGTCGTGACGGTCTGCGCTATCCCTCGTATGTTCGTTTGGACAGCGACGGCAGACGTATCCGTGGTGACAAATTTATTGTGACACAACAAGGAAAATGCTGTTTCCACGCACAACAACAGAAAGTTTATAACATCATTTCCTTCATCAAGGAGCATCCGCACTTTTTCACGGAGTACCATGCGGGTATGTCTCCGGACAGACTGGTGAATCTTGTCTGTAACAGATTACTGAACATTCCTGTCACTGAACGGAAAACCCGAATAGTGAACCCTAAACGAGATGTAAAGCCATTTGACATAGCGGATTACGACATTCATAAGTTCAATCCGCAGAATCGGGAAACGCAGAAAAAATTTTATCCTTATTTTAAAAGCCGAGGTATCGACCTTTATACACAATATGCCTTCCATCGGCATTTTTATCTGGCTACGAAACATCGGGAGGACGGTGCGACCTACACGAACCTGTCCTTTCCACTAACCCTGCCCAAAGGCGACGGAGCGATTGTGGGACTTGAAGAACGAGGACGTGCCCGTATGGACGGGAGCGGCAGCTACAAAGGCAAAGCCGCAGGGAGCAATTCAAGCGAGGGACTGTGGATTGCCAGCCCTGCCCGCACTTCTCTCACCTCCGCCAAACATATCTATTGGTTCGAAAGTGCTTATGATGCGATGGCATATTACCAACTTCATCAGGCACAGAACAAGGATCTGCGAAAGGCGGTATTCATCTCTACCGGAGGGGCACCGAGCCAGCAGCAATTCATAGGAGCGATAAAAGCAACTCCCCATGCCTCACATCATCTTTGCTTCGATCATGACCGTGCCGGACAAGTCTATGCTATCCACTTTGCTCTCACTCATGCAGGCTGGAACTTCTCCACCTGTCTGTCACAAACCGGCAGACTGATTGTACAGAACAACAGCGAAGACTATTCACAGTATGAAATAGAACTTGAACCATTCAATTTTGAAAAGATTACAGCCATTCTGGGTATAAATGATGCAAAACAAAATTTGAAGAATGGGGAGCGTGACGACATGGGAATTGGTGACGGCTATCTACAGGAAATGAGAATGGTTTGTATGGATGAGTACGAAATGGCTCGTGACGAAGGTTCTGCCAGTGAGGAAGAATTAGAGAAAATGAGAAGCAATCTGGAAGCCATCGAAAAAGCGATTGATGCTTCCATTTCCGGTCCGGAAGCTACAGGATGCATCTTGTATGAATCTGCCGCAGAGGGTTATAAGGATTGGAACGACCAGCTACTCGGCAAACGGATAAAACCAGAGAAGGATAACCTTGACGATTGGGAGATCAGCGGTAAAGCCACGCTGAATCATGCCTTGTCCGATTTGCCCGAAGTCAATCCGGAACATATCCGAAACGGATTATACGACGAAGCGGACCATGAGGCTGTGCGAAAGCGTCTTGAACGTGCGGACAGAGTAATATTCTCCTTTGAAACCAATGACCAAGGAATGTCAGATAAGGGTTTTCAGGAAATGTACAAGATACGGGAAGAACTTGCCCGGTTGGAAGTGGATATAACCAATTCTCTTTCCGGAATGAGAGAAGACTTTCATTCCCGTTTTCACCGATAATCCATAAAACCTATGCAGAGAACTTGTCACAAAACCATTGTCATCCATCCACATACCGGGCAATTTGTCATCAACGAGCTGCCCACTCTCGTGCTGTGCGGCACTGTATGGGTGTACGGAGGCATGGAAGGGCTGCCATTGACAGCTATTGCCACAGTAATTGCCTTGATACTCTCGTTACTGTTACTCTACCGTTATCTCTACCTGCGGCGAATCCGTTATTGCATCGGCACGGAACAACTTGTCAGTGAATACGGTATTATCCGTCGCAAAGTGGATTATATGGAGCTATATCGTATCGTGGATTTTCAAGAGCACCAAAGCCTGCTGCAACAATTTTGTGGGCTGAAAACCGTACGTATCCTTTCAATGGACAGAAACACGCCCCGTCTTGACCTGATCGGTATCTTCCATAGGGACGACCTCGTGTCAATTATCCGTGAACGGGTAGAAACTAACAAACGAAAAAAGGGAATATATGAAATCACGAATCATTAGTCTGGGGCTGGTTGCCTCGCTGGTATGCCTGCTTCCACAGGTGGCAGAAGCCCAAATTGCGGCTTCCAATCCGTTGGAATGGACTGCATTGGCCGAAGGTAACGAACTGATAAACGGGCAGATTGAAAAACAAATAAAGGGACAGACACAAACAGCCTTGCTCCAAAACAGCATCGCTACCGAGTTCAACCAAATCCACAAGTGGGAGAAGCAGTACAACAGTTACCTCAAGACAGCAAGCGGTTACGCTTCATCACTGAAAGCCTGTACGCATCTCTACAATGACGGTGTGCGGATTTTCCTCACGCTGGGGAAATTAGGCAAGGCCATCCAAAACAATCCGCAGGGCATTGTGGCCAGTATGAACATGAACAACCTCTATATAGAAACAGCAACGGAACTTGTCTCTGTTTTTACATTGCTGAATGACGCTGTGGCCAAAGGTAGCAACGAAAACATGCTTACGGGGGCAGAACGCAGCAAGACGCTATGGGCGTTGAACGACCAACTATCGGATTTTAGCCGGAAGTTACATCTGCTCTATTTGAGCATACGGTACTATACTTTCAATGATGTGTGGAACAACGTAACGGCAGGAATGCTTGACCGTGACAACGGTGAGGCAGCTCGTATGGCTCTGTCCCATTGGCACAGGGCGGCAGCTCTCGTCCGATAAAATATATCAGTTATGAAATGGACAATTTGGATAAGTATATTACTGCTGTGTCTTACCGGTATCGGTGAGGTACAAGCGCAGAATGACCCTGTACTGGCCGGAATGATTGCAGTATATACCGAAAAGGCAGAGAAGGAGCTGAAGAATCAGGAAAAGGTCATGCTGATGCAGACCACCGGACATATTTGGACAAAAGAAGAAGTGCAGGCGACAACAGACCTGCAACGAGAGTTTAATAACTATCTAAACTCTTTCCGGTCAATAGTCTGCTATGCGGCGCAAACTTATGGGTTCTATTATGAGGTATCGAAGCTGACAGACAATATGGGCGACTTCACCAAACAATTGAAGCGAAGTCCAGCCAATACGCTTGCCGTAGCCCTATCCACACAGCGCAACAAGATTTATAGGGAACTGATGATGAACAGCGTGGAAATTGTGAACGATATACGCACAGCGTGCCTTTCGGAGAACAAGATGACGGAAAAAGAGCGTATGGAAATTGTCTTTGGCATCCGTCCAAAGCTCAAAACAATGAACACAAAGCTGCAACGACTGACCAAAGCGGTAAAGTACACGACAATGGGCGACATTTGGCGGGAAATCGACGAGGGTGCACATCCCGAAGCCGATAAACGTAGTATCGTGGACGCAGCCAAGCGACGTTGGCGACAGATTGGAAAGAATGTAAGACCTTAAAAATGTAATGATATGGGAATTTGGGATTCAATATTAAAATATGGCGGCAAAGCAGCAAAAGCTACCGGAAGAAGTATGGGACATGCTGCACTGCATCCTTCACAAACCTTACGGGGCACAGGACAAGCCGTCAAGACCGCAGCCATCGGCGGTGCAGTCGGTTATGTGGGTTGGGAGAAACTAACCACAGATAAGAGCGTGGTACATATCGTAAGCGATGCGGTCATAGGGAAATCGGCTACGGATACCCTTGCAGATGCAGCGGACGGTGTGCGAGAACTGACAAGCAAAGCCGGAGAAGCAGTCGGTTCCGTCAGCGGTACGGTAGCCGGCATAGACTCAAAACTGGGTGGAGTATCGAATTTTCTACGGCAAGTCTCCAATGGCGGAGTTTCCGATATGTTCGGTAACTTTTTCCGTAATCTCGGACAGGGTAACGTGTCGGGATTGAGTATAGCGGGACTGGTCGCAGCAGCATTTCTTATATTCGGACGCTTCGGCTGGCTGGGCAAGATTGCCGGTGCATTTCTCGGCATGATGCTTATCGGTAACAATGCCGGTATTTTCCGCACACCTGATACGAGAAGCATACAACGAATACAGACACCCGCTCTTCCCGTTGAAGAACAGACGAATAGCGGGGGGATGAAAAGATAAGAATAAGAATCAAATATAATCACATAATGAAATATACAGAAGAAATGATCCTGCAATCCGAAAGTGGATACTGTATGCCTTTTGAAGAACGGAAGGGCAAGGATGTGAAACTATCGCTCGGCTATGGCGAACAAACCGATCCGACAACGGGCAAAACATATTTTCATCATGGCATCGACTTCGATGTACGGTGCTACACGCTGGCGGCTGTCGCCAGCGGTATCGTGTCAGGTATAGGCAATGACCCTATACTCGGCATCTGCCAAACTATACGCTATGGGGAGTATGAAGTGACCTATGGGCATTTGTCAAATGTCTTCGCCCAGTTCGGACAGCGTGTCAAGGCCGGACAGACTGTAGCTTTAAGCGGTGACAAGCTGCATATCGGGATACGCTTCAAGGGTGAGGAACTGAATCCGCTGGAATTTCTAACCATGCTGTATGGGAATATCCAAGCATTGTGTCATGCTGATGGAGGCGAAGCGGCAACATCTCCCAACATGGAGATGGCACTGACCACCGATTACGAGCAGGACAGACAGGAAATAGAGGAATTGATGCTACGTTTCCTGCCCTACTACATGGAAGACTTACAGCGTGGTGCATACCGACTTCCTCCACATACGGAGCAGTCACTCCGCCATGTCTTTACAATGGGAGCAGTCAAAGAATATTTCTATGAAAATATGCCAAGTATATCCAACCCACTCGGACTGGGACATAAAGCAATGCCGCTTGCTTGTAAGGTGCAGAACCTACTCATTGCGGACTTCCTGCATTACCTTGCCCTACGGCATGGCGTGTACTTATCGACGATGGGCGATGATGTAAAAAAAAACTCTACGACGAAGCCCTGACCCATAGTGGTATCATTGACCCACTGGCAGAATTAGACATAGACATCCAGAGCTTTGACATACCGAGAGCAGTCACGGTATATCCTGACCGGGCCGGTGTGCGCTGGTGGACGAAAGCATGGTTCAATAACCGGGAAGAGGGCGAAGCATCGGTGGAGATTGAGCGAGAACAAGCGATACGCTTCATTCACGACAACATCGAGAAGGATGTATGGCTGGAAGAGTTTTATCCCAAACAGATGGAAATTTACCACAACGCCATCGAGCAGACAAAAGAGCAATTATTAATGAATAGAATAGGATAAACATATAATACACTATGGACGGAATCAAGCATAGCGGACGGTTTGCAGAAATGGAACGCCTCGTGAACGACTATTTCAACTGCCATATCGCACCCATCATGTCAAAAACGCGGACTGACCTCATACGGAATCAGGGAGAGGAAATGAAAGAATATTCCACCTCTTTAGGTGGTATTCTCAGTATGATGGCATCTTCGGCACAACCAATGAGCGACCCCTATCAAGCACTCAAGGTCACAGGCGAATGGAACTCCAAAACAACAGAGGACTATATCGAGATGTGCAAGACGGAGATTACCGGTTCCGAGGAAATGCAGCAAGACCTTGCGTATATGGCCGGGCAGTGGCGGGATACCGTCGTGCAGGAAATCGGAAGGGCACGTTACAATGAGTTGTCAGAACAGCTCGGTTGTGACCTCGCCTATGCCTATATGGACCACCGAATAGAGGAACTGATGATTGACCGGTTGGTGAAAGAACGTATGCCCAAGTCTTCCGCTGACTACATCATCCGAAAGGCTGCCGAATCGAGTCTGCTGGGATTATCGCAGACGTTAAGCCGTTCACCGCTGACCGATGAAATAGAGGCACGAGGCGAAGCAGCTTACCGCCCGAACAGATGGGAAAAAGGTACGGGATGGATGTTGGGCACAGCCGCAGATACCCTGATGATGGGTGGTACTGGTTCATGGACGACACTGGCAAAGTTTACCGGTGCAGATGTGGCTATTGCAGCCATCACCAATCATTTTGAAGGCAAGAAGCCTGATACCCTTTCAGTAGAACAGTGCATCAGTAAAGGAGTGTTCGGCAGAGACAGAAACGTATTCGACGATTTTCGCAAAGAGGCAGCCCAAATACAAATCAAAGAGAACACGGCGATTGGTACAGACAACAAGCAACTGAAAAAGAAAATCCCTGTCATGGACTTTGGCTTCATGGAATGGACACAAAACCAGAATAGCGGTTTATTGTGGCCGAATGTACAGAGCAAGGAAGAACAGAAATATGAGGAACGGTACAAGGATGTGCCGATTGTTGTTGCTCCCGGACAGGAAGAAGCCTACTTGCAGTCTTTGGAACAATGTGACAAAGCGAAAATGGTCAGGACAGAACAGGATGAAATTATGAAAGAAGAGAAGCATGAAACTGTTGTTCCTGCCAATGATGCGGAACAACATGTACAAACGATACAAAGTGCGCAAGTAGCACAGGGAAACGGTTGGGGCGGACTGCTTGGTATGCTGGGACTGGATGGCATAGGTAATATCACAGGCAATCTCGGTTATGTAATGGCCATGCTCCCTGATGTTCTACTGGGAATATTCACAGGCAAGACAGAATCATTGCATTTGGAAGACAATATGTTACCGATAGCGAGCATTGTGGCGGGTATGTTTGTGCGTAACCCGTTGCTGAAAATGCTCCTGATAGGCCTGGGAGGTATGAACTTGTTGAATAAGGCAGGACACGAAGCCTTGAAAGAACGAACAGAGGGAAAACTGAACGTAACAAATGAGAACAATGTGCAGTACCGACGCTATACAAATGAAACTCTGAACCCACGTATAGTAAACCCTGTATTGCAAGATAGTACGTTGATTGCCACGATAGACCGAGTACCGTGTACCATCCAGTTGTCACCGATTGTAGCAGAAGCCTACCGTACCGGGGCATTGCCTTTGAACACGCTGGCAAATGCTGTCCTTGCCAAGAACGACCAGCTTCGCCAGGCTGCCGCACGGAATTATGAGGACGGAAAACTGGAAACCATCGTGCGCCCACGGGGTATTCAATAATCCTATAATCAAATAAACGATGAAAGAAAAATCGCAAATCGAAAAGAAAGCCGAGGAAAAACAAATCACCTTGCTTTCTACGGCTTTGAGTGAAGCCTCGAATGCCGGTGGACACTGGCTCAACGCATCAGGAAAGGGATACCCGCGCTTCTATCCAAAGGGTGTTTCTGTCAGCGCATTCAATGCACTATTCATGACGCTGCATTCTGATAAAAATGGATGCAAAACCAACCAGTTCACGCTATTCAGCGATGCCAAGGCACAAGGAGCCTCGGTGCGTGAGAATGAGCAAGGCGTTCCATTTTTGTTTTATAATTGGAACAAGTACGTTCACCGCAATAATCCAGAACAGGTTATCAGTCGTGATGACTACATGAAACTGTATGAAGAGGAACAAAAATTATATAAAGGTGTACATAACCGTGAAATTCGCACTTTGTTCAACATTGACCAGACGACACTACCCTACGTGGATAAGGAGCGATACGAAACGACGTTGCGGCGGTATGGAAGTGCAGTGGAAAGAGGATATACGGAAGCTGACAACCGACGGTTGCATATTCAATTCAACGACTTCCTACTGAGGATGCGAGACAACCTTGTGCCTGTTCGTTTGGATGGAAGCGGTGTACCCCACTACGAAACAGATAAGGATGCGGTCTATATGCCGCGACAAAGAGAGTTCAGACATTATCACGACTATATACAGGAAGCCTTGCGGCAAATCGTGAGTGCTACCGGACACCAACAACGATTAGCGCGTGAAGGTATGGTGATGAAGAACGGTGTGGCTCCTTCGGAGGATGCTGTCAGACAGGAACGGTTGGTAGTGGAACTGGCTTCAGGGATTAAAATGTTGGAACTGGGGTTGCCAGCACGGTTGTCTGAAGAAAGTCTGAAGACAGTGGAATACTGGTGCCGGGAGCTAAAAGAGAACCCGAACTTGATGGACGCTCTCGAAAGTGACGTAAACAATGCCATCGAAGTAATCAATAAAGCGGAACGGGGCGAGAAAATCGAATACGCCACCATGCGCAACCGGCGAGACACTTCAACCATGCAGGAGCAAATGCCCAAACATTATTTTGTGTCGAACGAGATTCGGCAGCATCCGGATAAAGAAACGAAAAAAATTGTGCTTGTTATTGACCCACAGGCAAAAACCGCAGATGTAATTCTTCCAGCAGGGGCTTCTACAGAGGCAGATAACGAGATACCGGGAATGAACAAGGGACGTATCATGCGAGCGTTGCAGAAAGATGGAATCGAGCAGGTACGCTTCTACAATACGGATGGTGCATTAGGTTATCGACCCGATGACAGTTATTTTGCCGAGAAGATAATTATGCTGGCCCGGCTGAAGAATTGGGCAATGGAGAAGCTCTCCACACTGGACGTGGCGTCAGCGGTCAAACAGGCGAATGAGATCGGATTTGACCACGTAGAGATGATTCAAGATGATAAGAAACGATGGGCACTTTATATCAAACCCGAAAATAAGAGCGGATATAGCATCTATCCTGATAAAGAAGATATAAACCGCTTCTTTTCAACACTCAAGCAAGCAATGGATAACATCGGTAAGGTTCGGATGGAACTGGCGCACAAGTATTATGCGCTGGCCGAGGTCAAACCTGACCTGAAGGTGGATTTGTTCAGCAGCGAAATGCCGGAAATAGACTTGAACCGTATCCAGCGTGTTTCGGTTTTCAAAACCAAACAAGACGGCATACAATGCGTCGCAACTATTGATGGGCAGAAACAGCCTGCCCGAAGTGTCACTCCGCAACAGTGGCAGCGGATGTGGATAGCGGAAGAGCGTGACAGCTACAAACGTCATTTGGCAGCTACCTTATTCGCAGACGTACTACAAAAAGGACAATCGCAGGAGGCACACACCGGAGAGAAACAACAGAAAGAAGCAGAGTTGTGGCCGATAGAAACGGTAGCGCAGGAACGGACGGAATCAGACAACAAGGGTATTTCACCGGAACGGCAGTTGTGGGACAAACTTAAAGCGAATCATCCCGATGCCTTGCAACTGCTTCGCACGAAAGATGGTTATCGGCTCTATAACGAAGATGCGGTACAGGGTGCAAAGATATTGGGCATAACCCTAAAAGAGTATCCGGAAGGGGACATTACGGCTTCAACGGAATTTTCAACGGAGCAGCTCGACAACTATCTGTCTAAGCTCGTCCGTGCCGGGGCACGGGTTGCTATAAGTGACATGGAGGAACAAGAAACACACAGAGGTTTTCATAGATAAGGAGTAAGGAAATGAGCAAGAACCAACAATACGCAATGAAATATGCAGAGTATGCTATGGAGCAGATGCGCCGGTACGGAATCCCCGCATCCGTGACGTTGGCACAAGGCATACTGGAAAGTTCCAACGGGCAAAGCCGTTTGGCGCAAAACGAGAACAATCATTTTGGCATCAAGGCTACGCCTGCATGGATTGCCGAAGGAGGAAGGTATGGTATATATACTGACGATAAGCCGAATGAGAAGTTTTGCAGTTATGACAGTGTGGGTGATTCATACGAACACCACTCCCGTTTTTTAAAAGAAAACAGCCGCTATGCCCAATGTTTTGCACTTTCGCCCGACGATTACAAGGGTTGGACACAAAATATCGAACAGGCCGGTTATGCCACAGGCGGAGAATATGCCGAGAGTCTGCAACGGATTATAGAGCAAAATGGCTTACAGCAGTATGACAAACTGGTGATGCAGGAAATGGAGACACAGGGTAAGCGGTTCGGTACGGAACATAATCCTCTCCGAACGTCTGAAAATTCAGAGTATGGTGCGAAGTACTCATTCCCGGTAGAGCGTGAAGAGTTTCTTTTTGTTACCTCGCCTTTCGGTATGCGGCAAGATCCGATGGACAACACGAAACAACAGATGCACAAGGGAATTGATATCCGTTGCAATGGCGATGCGGTACTGGCTACTGAGAACAACGGGAAGGTGGTGGCTGTGAATCAGAATAAGAACACGCCCGGTGGAAAATCGCTGACTGTGGAATATACCAGAACGGATGGCAGCAAGGTACAATGTACTTATATGCACCTTAAGGAGGTTACTGTAAAGGTCGGTGATGTAGTACAAGCCGGTGGGAAGCTCGGCACATCGGGCAACACAGGTACACGTACAACGGGCGAACATCTACATTTCGGCGTGACAAACTTCTATGCAGACGGAACAAAGCGTGACATCGACCCTGCGGCTTATCTGACTGAAATCGCACAGAAAGGTAATATCAAATTGGAAGTGTTGTACAACGGGAACAGCCTGCTCACCCGATATAAAGGAACAGAAGAGAATGCCGCCGGCAAAAACCTTTCGCCCGACGGATGGATGAAGAAGTTGCTTTCGTCAGAGGATAGCGGTGTGGGAATGTCAGGATGCAATGACCCTATAGTAGAGATGGCGATGACAGCCTTTAGTTCCCTTATGCTATTGGCCGTACAAATCGACAACAAGAACGAGGAGGAGCAAAAGACTGCCATATCCAAACAAATGGATAGTGGACGCATCAATCTGAAATCATTATTACCGGGCATGAAAAACTGCGAACTGGCAATCAGTGAAAATGGAAAGGCTATTCTGCGAGTGAACAATGGAGAACTGCGCATGTCACGTGAGTTGACTACTGCGGAGTTAAGCCGTCTGTCGGCAACACTGAATAACAATACTCTCACAGAAGAAGCCAAAAGGATACGTGTAACCGGTATGCTGAATACGGTTATCCTCTCGGAAGCGGCTTCACAGAATTTTGAACAAGGGATGTCCCAACAGCAGGGACAGACAGAGAACCTAAAAAGATAGAAGCGTGGCGATATGGTAAAATGCGTGATGATACAGCTATGCAGATGTCTGTTCGGACTGTCCTACCTTGCCTTGTATGTCCTGCTCTGCTACCAACTCTTCGGCTGGGTAGCAACGCTCATTATCGTGAGCGTTCAACTGTTCCTTGCCGGATGGCTGATCTGGGCAATGATACGAGCACCCGATTAAGAGCAATGATTTAGCAGTTCAACAACAAATCATGGCAACACAGTTGTCGGGTGATTATGTATCACATTAAAAGACAATAGAAATGATAAAATGTAATGTTACGGTATGTGGCGTTATCGGACGTGATGCGTCGATACGCACCAATAAGGAAGGGAAAACGTTCCTGGTTTTTCCTCTTCGAGTAATGATCCCTGACACTGACGGGAAGACTATGCCTATTGAGGTGGATGTCAGCAAAGATACTGCCGGAAAGGAGGTTTCCAAATATCGAAATGGTTCCCGCATCGAGGTTTCGGGGACAATGTATCTCAAACACCGTGGTGACAAACTTTATTTCAATCTTTTTATTAACGAAATTCGTACAGCTACGGCAGATGCGAAAGATACGGTCAAGGGCGAATTAGTATTTCGAGGTAAGGTCGGGCAGCATATCGAGGAAAAAAGGGATAAGAAAGACCAGCCTTACACAATGTTTTCGGCATTCAGTACGGAGAAAGTAGAGGATGGCTTTGAATACCAATGGGTACGTTTTTTCTGTTTTGGCAAAGAACGCGAAGCATGGTTACAGCCGGGCGTGCGAGTGGATGCCAAAGGTGAAATATCCCTTTCGGCATATAACGGAAAGCTGAATGTTTCATGCAAGGTGGAAGAACTTGTACAGTATGTAGCAGATTCGTCTAATTCCAATCAGTAAAGGATATGGCCGGATATAAAAAACAGCACACGGACGGGCCGAACAGCGAAGATAAAGCATTAGACCTCTTCGCTGAAATGATGATTTTATGTTGAGGTCAACATAAGATCATTAATGTTGCCCATTTGTTTATGTCAGTTTCTTTCATATTTATTTGAT
>NZ_QTLN01000033.1:0-36603 GCF_003602735.1 Bacteroides sp. AF39-16AC
GTGGTACACGTTTCAAATGCTACCCGGGTCCCTTTTCAAGTGTTAGCTACACCACTACTTTATTGCGGTAACATTCAAATCTCATAAAGTATTTCTCTATTGTCGGTAAAAGGAATTGACCAAATACCATTTGTAGGTTGAGATAGATAGCTCCCATGATAATGGAGCATACTACGAAAATAAGGTTGCTGCTGAACTCATCCCAACCATAGTGTAGTACGGTCTGACGGGCTAAAACACCAATGATGACAATTGTTCCGAAAACAATCAGATTCAAAGTTATATGCTCTATCTTATTCTGCTCCATAATGACATATGTTAATCGTTTGTGTGCAAATATATATCATTTGCAAGATGTGTAGATACATTTCCCGGGAAGTGGCAGCTTTTGGCACCGGTAGGTAGCATTTTTCTATGCCATCTGTGCCACAATAGCAAAGGAAAGTCCGACATGGGACTAGCCTACATCGGACTTTTAAGTTGTGGGTATCAGCAATTGTAAGTGTTAGCTGACCTTATTGGAATAAATAGTGATATACCATTCTGCTTGGAGGCAACTTTATTGATAACCCATTTCCTGAATGCAGCGGAATGTCCAGTGTCTATTTGATAGGATAGGGCTATAATCATGTTGAGATTATACACATCGTCACTATTCCCATTCTCCAACTTTATGCATTGGCAAACTTCATACCCCTTTAAGATGTTGGCTTTCAATATCGCTTTTATACGGGAATTGATTGCTCCAGCCGTTGTATAAAACAAATCGGCAATCTCCCAAGCGGTCATCCATACTTCGCCATCAGAGATATGGATGCCTTGTCCGTTGTTTGTTATGATTCCTCGTTTCATAGCTGTAATTTATTTCAGTGAAATCTTATTTGCTGTCTCTCGTTTCTTTACATTGACCAAATCTGCGTAGATTTGAGTAGTGGAAACGTTCTTGTGGGTTAACATCTTTGAAACTGTGTAAATGTCTGTGCCTAAAGAGATTTGTATGACTGCGTAGCTATGCCTGAATCCATGGAAGGTTATCGGCTTCGTTATTCCTGCCTTTTTGAGCCAGTTCTTCAGCGGATAGTTAATCATACTTCGTTTCAACCCTTTGAATACCTTACCTGTGTCGGGCGTACCGCATAGTTCATAGGCTTCGTAGCTGATGGGGAGTGTCGCTTCTGTTTGGGTTTTCTGTGTTCTGATACGCAAGCAATAGCCTTGGTCGGGAGCAATGGCAAAATCTTCCCATTGAAGATTGAGAATATCGCTGATGCGTAAACCTGTCAGACAAGCAAACAATGAGGCGGCTTTCAGAACGGGGATGTCGCAAGGAGTGGCGGCAAGTTGTTTCACTTCGTCCAATGTCAGGTACTCTTTTTTCACATCTTGTGGTTCAATCTTGTCAAGATAGTCATTGATATTCTCCCGAAACCATTTGTCCCGATAGGCAATCTTCAACAATCCTCTGAAAGTGGAGTAGTAGCTGGATGCCGAATTGAGAGATATGGGACGATTGCTGTGTTTGAGCTGCTTGGCATTCAACAGGTACTCACGGAACTTCTTACATAAATCCACATTCACTTCGCCGAAGGTACATTGCCCTTTGACGAAGTTGTAGAAATGCTGATAGACAAACATCCATTTCTGGTCTTTGCTTCGGCACATCTTTTTGAAGTAGGCGAGAAAGTCGGCTTTCTGTTTGGTCTTGTCTAAGAAACCGAACTCTTCATTGATGAGCGATTGCACTCTGATACAACGGATAGCCTCTGCCTTGTTCAACATATCGTTGTTGAACTCCCGTTCCATTTCATTTTTTGGATGGGCATAGATGTAGATGCCGAGGTATTCTCGACGGCTCATCTGCATTGTCTCAGGGTTACGGACTGCCGGATAATAATCCAGATACAAGGAGATGCGATTATTCCGAATTGCTCTCTGACGAACTGTTACTTTTGTACATGTGTGTGACATACTGTTTAATATTTAGAGTTTTACATCTGTTTGGTGCAAAGGAATAAGGTGATTCAATGGTGACAACATTCACCGATAAATAACTTATTCAATCTTTGGGGCTTCAAGCAATTTATCCAGTTCCGGTTTGGAGATAAGTGTGTATTTGCCCTTCTTGACCTTTGGGATATTATGATACTTCGCATAATGATAGAGTTGGTCACGGGTGAGATTGAACTTTTCCATAGCTTCGGCTACCGTATAATATTGCGGTTCTTCGGGTGTAGCCACACCTTTGGCAATATCGACATGCTTCTTGGAATAGTACACCATTATACCTTCTTTCTTCTTCGGGATGGCATTCTTGGAAACGAAAGTGTAGATTGCAGATAAGGTCATGCCGAATTTTTCCTGCATTTCCTGTGTGCTATACCATTCGGTAATGTCGGGGTTCGGGATTTTCTTGGCAAAGTAAGCATCCATGTGTTTCTTGCTCCAGTAGGTTTTGCCACGATTGAAAGTGCGAGGAATGTTGTTCTTTTTGGCTACCACAAATATCCATGATTCGTTTACATGGTATTTTTCTTTGACTTCGGCAGTGGTGTAGAAGTCGGTGATAGGAGCTTTCTCTTTTGTAGGGGTATGGAACTCTGTCGGATTATTGAATAACTCATCAATATCCTTTTTCTTCAAAAGGTATTTGAAGCCTAATCGAGTGACCTTTAATTCCCCTCGTTTAATGTAACCGTAAACGGTTGGTCGGGTTACTCCGAGATAGATTGCGGTTTCGGTAATTGTGAGAAATGGCTTGTCTTTGATTCTTTCAATAGGCTTTTCATCAATCTTCTTCTCTATGAATTGATTGTTAGCCTTGATTGCTTCGTCACGCTTCTTCTTTTTATAAAGAGCGTTGGCGCATTGTTTGGAACAACAAGCTGTTGTTGTTTTCTGGGCGATAAACTCTTTACCGCACCAAGCGCAAATTCGCTTAATTTTCAAGTTACTGCTCATTTTAATTCATCTTTATTTCTCCGTTATTACTGTAAATTCCCGTAAAACCGTGTAAAATGGCGTATAGTTTCTCTACTACCTTTCCACAGGATTTGCGGTCTTCAACAAGCGAGCAACAAATACGGTACAAAAATGAGCTGAAAAAGCCCTATAAATGATAACCATCACTTATAAGGCCAAAAAGAAAGGCGTTCAAAATGAACGCCTTAATAATCGTTGATGATATATGCTAATCGTTGATAATTACCACTTACTTCCCGATGCAAAAATGTTCAAAAATATTCCCAAGTACCATGTCGTTCGTAACTTCCCCCGCAATATCGCTTAGATGGAAAATACATTCGCGGATATCTTGTGAAACAAAATCTCCGGATAGATTTTCTGCTAGCCCTTGTTGGACCCGGTGGATGGCTTCCAAGGCATGGGTCAAAGCCTCGTAGTGGCGTATATTCGTGACAATGACATCGTTTTGGGTAACCGTGGGCAGGTTAGCGGCAGAGATTAGCATTTGCTGAAGCTTGTCGAGGTTGGTACGCCCTTTGGCAGAGATGGAGATGCATTGCACATTAGTAGCGGCCAGGGTGAAACTGGGGGTGAGGATGGTTGAGGCATCCTGCACCAGATCGGCCTTGTTGAATACGAGAATGAGCCGTTTCCCTTCGCAACGGGGAAGTATCTGGGCAGTTAGTTGTGGTATCCGTGAGACGGCATTCGTGGCATCAACTACCCAGAGCACGATTTCCGCCTGCTCCAATTTCTGGAAGGTTCGCTCAATTCCTAGGCTCTCGATGGTGTCGCTCGTTTCGCGTATGCCTGCCGTATCAATAAACCGGAAAGTTATCCCGCCAAGATTGACTGTGTCTTCTATCACATCTCGGGTTGTCCCGTGTATGTCGCTTACAATGGCTCGTTCCTCGTTTAGTAGTGCATTCAGCAGGGTGGATTTACCAGCATTCGTTTCGCCGATGATGGCTACGGGCACACCGTTCTTGATGGCATTGCCTACACTGAAGGATTGTACTAAACGGGAAATTACCTGCTCTATGCCGTCTGCTAGGAGACATAGCTCGGAGCGGTCTGCAAATTCCAGTTCTTCGTGGTCGCTGAAGTCCAGCTCCAGTTCTATGAGTGATGTGAAGTGCAGCAATTGGTCGCGTAGTGAGGCCAGCTCTTTACTGAACCCACCGCGCATTTGGCTCATGGCGAGGCGGTGAGTGGCGGCAGAGGTGGAGGCGATGAGGTCGGCCACGGCTTCGGCCTGGCTTAGGTCCATTTTGCCGCCCAAGAAGGCCCGTTGCGTGTACTCACCGGGAGCTGCCAGGCGGCAACCATTACCGATGAGCAGTTGCAACACCTTCTGAAGAATATAGCTCGAACCGTGGCACATGATTTCCGTGCTATCCTCGCCCGTGTACGAGTGGGGGGTACGGAATAAGCTTACAAGTACTTCGTCTATGATGTTTTCTTCTTCATGGATATGACCGAAGGTAAGTGTGTATGGCTTGGCATCCTTCAGCTTCTTCCCCTTCCGGGCAGGGGTAAATATGCGGGATGTTATCTCTATGGCATCCGGTCCGGAGACACGGATGCATCCTATGGCTCCCCCTTGGGCGGTGGCTATGGCACAAATGGTATCTTGGTTCATTTTATCCGGCTTATTTTTATTCAGCAAAGATAATGGTTTCTTTACAAAAAAGAGAGATGGTGATTCAACTTATGGGCTTTTATCGTAACTTTGTGCAAATCGATAATGGATAGATGCTTATAAAGCCTAATCCGCCTCTGTGCCCATTGTGGGTATAGCAGGACATTGCTACACTATACAGACCAGCAACGGGCACGTCAGGCAGGATGTGATGAAGTCATTACTAAACCCTACTCCTAGGATTGGCTGAAGGAAAGGGAGGAGCATTTCTTGAAGGATACTTAGATACGGTCGAGTACTGTTTTGATAAGAGTATCTATCGTATTCTTGTATCCCGTGTTAGCTTCTTTTATCAGGCGGTTGGCAATGACCATGCATACCGTCATGGCCTTGTGCCCCATCAGACGGCTCAAGCCTGCCAGGGCAGAACTTTCCATCTCGAAGTTGGTAATACGGTAGCCGTTGTATTCAAATTTTTCAATCTTCTCATTCTGATGTGGGTCGGCAAGCGGCACGCGTAACTCGCGTCCTTGAGGTCCGAAGAAGCCCCCGGCGGCAATCGTTACGCCACGTACCATGTCGTTTTGTGCGATGCGGTCTATCAGTTCAGTGCTTGCATCAATGACGTAGGGGGCAGGGGCACACATGTTGCCGGACCATCCCATATGGTTGAGGAAGGCACGCTCCATGGGCAGGTCGCACACGGAGTTGCGTCCGGCATAGAAGTTGAGCAGCCCATCGAAACCAATGGACTTTTCAGAACATACAAATGTACCCACCGGAGTGTAGGGTTGCAAGCCGCCGCAGGTGCCGATACGTACCAGCTCAAGGCTACGTAGGCGGGGCTTTTCTTCGCGCGTCTCGAAGTCGATGTTTGCCAGGGCATCCAGTTCGTTCATCACGATATCGATGTTGTCACATCCGATACCGGTGGAAACCACCGTAATACGTTTCCCCTGGTAAGTACCGGTGATAGTCTTGAACTCGCGGCTTTCCACTTCACATTCCTTGTTCTCGAAATGGGAGGCAACCAGTGCCACCCGTCCGGGGTCGCCTACCAAGATGACTTTATCTGCCAGCCATTCGGGCTTTACGTGAAGATGAAATACAGAACCGTCTTCATTGATGATCAGTTCGGAAGAGGCGAAATATTTCTTCATATGCTTGAGGCTTTAATCTTTTGTTTATAAATAGAAACGCCGGGAACCGATTCTTGTTCACCGGTTCCGGCGTTTCGTCAGTTACTTTCCGGGTTATTTACTCAACGGCTGGCTGGTATTGCCCGTCGTCGGTTTGGCAATGTTTTCGCGCATGGAAGTGTCGGCTTCTATATTCTTCATCCGGTAATAGTCCATGATACCCAGATTGCCGTTGCGGAATGCTTCGGCCATGGCCTTGGGTACTTCCGCTTCTGCCTCGATAACTTTGGCACGGGCTTCCTGGGCTTTTGCCTTCATTTCCTGCTCTGTGGCTACGGCCATGGCGCGGCGTTCCTCTGCCTTGGCTTGAGCAATGTTCTTGTCGGCATTGGCTTGGTCTATCTGCAGGGCGGCACCGATATTCTTACCTATGTCAATATCAGCAATGTCAATGGACAGAATTTCGAATGCTGTTCCGGCATCCAACCCCTTGCGCAATACCAGTTTGGAGATAGAATCCGGATTCTCCAATACAGACTTATGATTCTCTGACGAACCGATGGAAGACACAATACCCTCGCCTACACGGGCCAGAATCGTGTCTTCTCCGGCACCTCCCACCAATTGGCGGATATTGGCGCGCACCGTTACACGGGCCTTGGCAATCAGCTGGATACCGTCTTTGGCAACAGCTGTCACGGGAGGAGTGTCAATTACTTTGGGGTTAACGGACATCTGTACGGCTTCGAATACGTCACGGCCGGCAAGGTCGATGGCGGTTGCCATCTGGAACGGCAGCTCGATATTGGCTTTAGAGGCGGATACCAGTGCGTGTACCACCCGCTCTACGTGACCTCCGGCAAGGTAGTGCGCTTCCAGTTCGTCGCGCGTGATGTTTTGCAATCCTGCTTTATGAGCTTCAATCATGCCGGGCACAATGATATAAGGAGGAACATTACGGATACGCATCAGGAAAAGTTGTACCAGCGAGATGTTTACTCCCGATACTTTGGCAGACAGCCACAAGAAGAACGGTACATAATGGAAGAAAAGTACCAGGAAGATAATGCCTCCTATAATGAGGAAGGCGGTTAAATACATTGTGCTTGGATCCATGAGATTAAATATTAATTGTTAGTTATAAATAGGTTGATTCCTGAAATTTCACTGCTTGAGCCGTTCCACTAAGAGGACTCCGTCGGCAATACGGTCTACGATAATCGGAGTCTTTTCGTTCAGGAAGCCGTCTGATGACTTTACTTCCACGATGTCTCCGTTGATTTCGGCATAGCCGATAAGAGCCAGGCGAGTAGTGGTTACGCCTATATCACCTACCTTGACTTTTTCCTCGGCACTACGGTCTACTTTGGAGGTGATGTTTTTTTTCAATGCAATTTTGTCGAGTGTCTTGGAGCGCATGAACCATACCAACGAGCCGATACAAGCCAGGGCAGATATGATAAGCGTAATGACACCTGCCGTGGTACCCATATAGGCAAAGGCATAGTAGTTGGCAAAGATGATGCAACCTCCTGCCAGAAAACCGGCAACGCTGATGCCCGGAATTACGAATAATTCCACTAAGAACAAGATTACTGCTCCTATAATCAATGAGGCGATAATGAGTATATCCATAGTTGTCTTTATTTGGTGGCTTGTTTTTCCAGGTTGCGCACTTGAATGGCAGTCTGCTCCATCTCAGTGGACAATTGCCGTACACGTTGCTCCAGGTCGAGGATGGCGGCGGACATCTTGTCCTTTTCCTGCTTGTTGGCTCGGGAGTATTCCGAACGCATATCTTCCAGTTTCTCCTGCAGTTGTTTGTAGCTCTGCTCCAGCTGATTGTATTTGCCATACGAGGCTTTGGCCTGTGGGGAGCGGAAATCGTCCAGCTGGTAGTAGGTGGAGTGGTCGTCAATGATGAATTGGAAATCATGCTTCTTGGTAGTCCGCGGCTTTGCGTTGGCAGCAGTCCGAAGCCTTTCTCGGGCGCCCTTTACCGCATCGGTGTCCGTCCATGTGTCCTTGATAGAGTGAAGTTGCGCCAATGATATCATCTTGTCCGGGTCCATCCCTTCGTAGTTGTACACTTGCTTGGATGAGTTGGGAATGAATACATAGATACACACTTTGCCTTCGGGCTGGTAGCGGTCGGAGGCAAACCATCCCAAGTCGTTGAATTCGTCGATGACGTACATATAGTCGTTGTAGGGCGAATTGAACGGCATGCCCACATTTTCCGGCATCAGATAGGAGTCGGTATTCGTATTGTAACGGGTGACGAAAATGTCATATCCTCCCATCGAGCCAGGGCCATCCGAAGCATAGTAGATAGTGATACCGTCCGTAAGTACATAGGGATAGTCTGCATTCATGGCCTCGTTGATGCTTCCGGGCAACAAGCTGCCATCACTCCATTTGTCCAGCAACTTGTTGCGCGAAAGGATACTGAGGGTGCTGTCCGGTTGCATTTCGCTATAATATAGCTTATTGCCCAGCTCCGTTTCGTATACCGTTCCGCCTTCCTTACCGGAATCATTGAAGTAGGTGTCGTACATGAACAGCTTGCCCGATTCGGGGCTGATTTTGTATGCATCCAGGAATTTTTCCTTGTCTACCACAAAGCTGTCGATGAAGCAGACCTCTTCCACGCCTTTCAGCATGCGCAAGTTGGATTTGCTTTTTTCCAATAATTGTTCGGCCTCTTCGGTGGAGCGTTTTCTCTTTCTCAGGTCGGAAATGTAGGTCTCATAAGTCTCGATGGCTTCTTCGAACCGATATAAATCATTGTATGCCCGGGCCAAATAGAGTTGCCCGCTGGGGACGCGTCTCTTGACGGCGCTTTCCAGGTGTTTCAAGGCTTCTGCGGGTTCGCCGGTTTCCAGGCAACATACACCGTACCATAGGTTGTAATTTCCATTGCCAGGTTGTGTCTTGACGAGTTTCTTGAAAGTGGGCTTGGCTTCTTCGTATTCTCCCTTCTCGTACAAGGCTTTGGCTTCTGCCAGGCTTTGTGCGGAAATTGTTATGCTCAAAAGGCCGAATAGAAAGAAAAGGATATATTTTTTATTCATATTGATACATGCTGATTGTTCAGAAGGTCAAAAATACAAATTTATCGTGAATAAAGCTGGTTTCCGTAATTCTATTTTGTTAATTCTTCTTTAAATCGTTCTTTTGCCTTACTTTTGCAACCGGAAGAGCTATAATTCATAACTTATAACTCATAACTCGTATCAATGGCACGATTTACTGAAGAAGAAAAGATGTTGCGCCGCATAGACAAGCGGTTTAGCAAAGGTGTGGTGGAATATGGGCTGATAGAGGACGGCGATAAGATTCTTATCGGGCTTTCGGGAGGCAAGGACTCTTTGGCGCTGGTGGAATTGTTGGCACGGCGTGCCCGTGTCTATAAACCCCGTTTTTCCGTTGTCGCCGTACATGTAGTGATGAAGAATATACCTTATCAAAGCGATGTGGACTATCTGAGGGAGTACGTAGAGTCGTGGGGAGTGCCTTTTGTTCTCTTTGAAACGGAGTTTGATGCCACGACAGATACCCGCAAGTCTCCTTGTTTTCTTTGCTCTTGGAATAGGCGGAAGGCATTATTTACCGTAGCCAAGGAGCAGGGATGCAATAAAATCGCGTTAGGCCATCACATGGATGATATTCTGGAGACCTTGCTGATGAATATCACCTATCAGGGAGCGTTCAGCTCTATGCCCCCCCGGCTGGTAATGAAGAAGTTTGATATGACGATTATCCGTCCGATGTGTCTGGTACATGAGGCGGATTTGATGGAGTTGGCGCAAGTGAGGGGGTATCGTAAGCAGGTGAAGAATTGTCCGTATGAGTCACAATCCAGCCGTAGTGCAATGAAAGGCATTCTGAAACAATTGGAGGAAATGAATCCTGAGGCACGCTATAGTCTATGGGGGAGTATGACGAATGTGCAAGAGGAATTGCTGCCTGCAATCATTAATCATTAATCACTAATCATTAATCACTATATGAAAGCATTTTATACCATTTTGCTATTGATTGTATCTAATATTTTCATGACGTTTGCCTGGTATGGGCATCTGAAGCTACAAGAGACAAAAGTCATCTCCAACTGGCCGTTGTATGCCGTGGTGCTGTTTTCCTGGGTAATAGCTTTGGCAGAGTATTCTTGCCAGGTTCCGGCCAATCGGATAGGCTTTTTAGGCAATGGAGGCCCGTTCTCATTGATGCAACTCAAAGTGATTCAGGAAGTAATCACTTTGATTATCTTTACGGTGTTCACAACGGTTCTTTTCAAGGGGGAAACGCTGCATTGGAATCATTTTGCCGCTTTTGTATGTCTGGTACTGGCGGTATATTTTGTATTTTATAAATGATGGGTTAATCGCATTTGCACATTATTTCATATACTTCTCCATTCCTTTTGTTAAGAACGTTTGAAGCTTTCCTTCTTCATCCGTATAAATGAAACAGGCGTCGATATCCGGATGTGCATCCGCCACGCGTTCTGCTTCTTCCAGCCCCATCACCATGAATGCCGTGGCATAGGCGTCTGCACTCATGCAATCTTTGGCAATGACGGTGGCTGACAAGATGCTGTGCTGTACCGGATAGCCGGTACGCGGGTCGATGGTATGCGCATATTTCTTTCCGTCTTTATAGTAGTAGTTGCGATAATTGCCCGATGTAGCCATGCCTAAATCCGTGACTAGCAGCACTGCTTGCAGTTCCTGGTTCACTGCCAGTGAGTCGTCTATCGGCTTGTTCAAACCGATGCGCCAAGGTCCATTTTGAGGGTTTTGCCCGTGAACAACCACTTCTCCGCCTATATCGACCATAAAGTTGCGGATACCCTTCTTCTTCAGAAGTTGGGCTATGACATCTACTGCATATCCTTTTGCCACAGCGCTGCACGAGAGCATTATACGCGAGTCTGTTTTCACCACTTTCCCTTCATCGGACAATTTTACTTTTTCGTATCCTGTCATCTCCAGCAGGCTGTCTATCATGGCAGAGTCGGGGAAGTTACCCTTCTTGAACCCAAATCCCCAGGCATTGGCAAGAGGGGCAACGGTGATATCGAAGGCACCATCGGTCTCCCGGGAGATTTCCATGCTACGTCGGAAGACGTTGGTAAAGAATGTGTCGGGCACAATGTCCTCGTTGCGGTTGATGCGCGTAATGGTCGCCGTGTCATTGAAAGGGGACAAGGAACCGTCGAAACGTTTGAGTTCCGCTTCTATCTCCGCCTTCAGATTTTGGTCACATTGATAAGTCACTTTATATACCGTACCGAATATCAGTCCGTTATCCGTCTGATAAGGAGTGACTTGGTTGTGGCGGGCAAGTATCCAGATGGTTCCCAGTACCAGTAGGGCAATCCATAAAAAATTCCGTTGTACTTTCTTTTCCATATCCTATCTGAGTTTTTACTTTTTAATTAAAAGAAGAGATGCTCTACCAATATCTTGGTACCGATGATGACGAGGATAATCCCTCCCCAAAGTTCGGCGCGCAGTCTGCGGGCTATGCCACATCCGAAACGGATGCCGAACATCAGGCCGACCATCGACAAGGCGAATGATACAAAACCGATAATGCCGATGGGAGAAAGAATAGCCGAGAATTGCTTGATACCGAGGAATGCAAACGAAACACCTACCGCCAATGCATCGATGCTGGTTGCCACGGCCAGAGCGAGCACCACCTTCAGGCTGGTAGGGTCATACTCGTGCTTGCAATCTTCGTCCTTGAAGGATTCCATTATCATGCGTCCGCCCAGGAAGGCAAGGATACCGAATGCAATCCAATGGTCAATACTTTCTATCAGGTGGCTGAAAAAACTGGCGCCTATCCATCCCAGCAGAGGCATCAAAGCCTGGAAAAAGCCGAAGCTGATGGCCATCACCAGCATAGGGCGCAGCCGGGCGCGTTTCAATATAATTCCGCTGGCTATAGAAACGGCGAAACAATCCATCGCAAGTCCTACGGCCAGTAGCCAAATCTCTAACCCTGTCATAAGTCGCTTAAAGAGGTAGTTTATAAGTTATCGTATAGGTTACTCCCATCGTGTTGGAGCCATATTTCCCGAAACCGGGCACATACCACGGGTCACCGTATTCATCGGCCGAGGCAGACAATTTGAACTTGAAGCGTAGTGACCAGCCCATGTACAATGCCTTCCAGACGTGCGCCCGGATACCGACACAAAATTCCGCCCATTGCATGGAGCCTTTCATTCCTTTATGGTTATAGGGCAGGCTGCCTCCCCATATCTCGTCGTCCAGATTCGGATTGCCTACGATGCCACCGTATATCGGGTCGTCCAGTCCCAAGGCGTCTACATCGTACTTGAAGCTACTTACACCGTAACGCAAGCCTACGAGTAGCATGTGTCCGTGCTGCTTCTTGTATAGCGTGTTATAGTCCATTCCTATGCGGAAGTAGGGGGCGTTGCTTTTGTAGTGTATGCCTTTGTCACTCCAGGTGTCCGTGGAGCCATATCCCAGTTCGGCAATAGGGAAGAAGCGGTTCTTGAGGTTTACATCCACGGCCACTTCGGAACTCAGGAAATCTCCTCCAAATACGGAACTTCCGATTCCCCACAAGTCCAAGCCGACGGACATGCCGTTGTATAACGGATAGTGCACTTCTTCTTTCGCGTCCTTCTTCTCCTTCTTGGGAGGTGCTCCCTGGGGGGGGACGGTAGGATTCCCGTTCTGCGCCCGTAGGGGGAGGAACATCAGCAGGCAGAGTGCCAGACTAATAGAATAACTTAAGATTTTCCTTTCCATAGATGCCTGCTTCATTGTCTTTGATGTATATCGAGTCCAGAGAGATGCGGGTGCACGTTACGCTTGTGATGGCCTGCTTCATCTGATAGCCGCAATCCATCGATAGGAAATAGGGGGTGTTGGTGTGGCGTATCACCATCGTGTCACTCTTGGTCCGGCTATACTTGAATATCAGCTTGGTGGAATCCTCCGTATAGCGCAGTGGCAGGGAGATGTCGTGTACCTTCTTCTGGTTGTTGATGATGATGGAGTCGGTGCCGTATGCTGTGACGGTGAGCGAGTCGAGCGTGTCGTTCTCCACGTATTGGGTTTCGGGGTCTACTCTATAAAGAATGCAATTCACCATGGGGCGTGCCGTCATGGAGCAATCTGCCTCCTCCGAGCAGGAGATAGCTATGCTTATTATCGGGCAAAGGATAGCTCCGAGTATGACAAGTCTGACTAATTTTTTCATCGTTAAATGGTTTTCTCTATTTGATATTTGTTTCGTTCCGGGGCATTACGTGAAATCAGCTCTCCGAGGAATCCTGCCACGAACAGTTGTGTGCCGATAATCATGGAGGTCAACGAGAGGTAGAAGTAGGGAGAGTCCGTCACAAGGCGGTAGGGCATGCCATGGTGCATGTAGTACAACTTGCTGACACCCACTATGACCACGGCTATGAAGCCGAAGATGAACATCAGCGAACCCAGCAATCCGAAAAAGTGCATGGGCTTGATGCCGAACCGGGAAAGGAACCAAAGGGAAAGCAAGTCCAGATACCCGTTTACAAAACGGTTCAGCCCGAACTTGGTCTTTCCGTATTTGCGTGCCTGATGGTGCACCACTTTCTCGCCGATTTTCTTGAAGCCGGCGTTCTTGGCCAGGTAAGGGATGTAGCGGTGCATTTCGCCGTATACTTCTATATTCTTGACCACCTCTTTGCGATACGCCTTCAGTCCGCAATTAAAGTCGTGCAGGTTTTTGATGCCCGATACTTTGCGGGCGGTGGCATTGAACAATTTGGTGGGGAGGGTCTTCGACAACGGGTCGTAACGTTTCTGCTTCCAGCCCGATACGAGGTCATAGCCGTCTTGGGTAATCATGCGGTAGAGTTCGGGTATTTCGTCGGGGCTGTCCTGCAGGTCGGCGTCCATGGTTATCACGACGTCGCCTTGTGCTTGTTCGAAACCACAGAACAATGCCGGCGACTTCCCGTAGTTGCGGCGGAACTTAATGCCCCGTACCTTGTCCGGAGCTTGTGCCTGCAATTGTTCGATTACCTGCCAGGAACGGTCGGTACTTCCGTCGTTCACGAAAATCACTTCGTATGAAAAACCGTTGGCATTCATCACCCGCTCAATCCATGCGAACAGTTCGGGGAGTGATTCTTCTTCATTATATAGTGGTACGACAACTGAAATATCCATTGATGTATGATTTTTCTATTTTACAATTGAAATAACATTTCTTTTTGCTGTTCCGTCACTCTGCCGGAGCGTCGTCTTTCTTGCGTCTCATCACGAACAAGGCGGTGGGGAAAGCCAGTATCGAACCCCAAAATACATTGGACGATATCATCTGTAGCGTAATGTCGATAGGACTGAGCAGTCGGGCTGTCTCCAGAGCTTCCTGATAGGTGGCGATGTACGAATCCATTCCCGGCATGTTGCTTTGGGCAAGCGTGTCTACCATCGTTTCGCACGTGTTTATCACATATCCGTGGTCTATGAACCTGAAGTAGATGTAGTGTGCCACAGCGGCAAGCAGCGCGGCAAACATATACATGAAAACGGTGAATATCCATGCATGCAGGAAGCTGATGCCGCCTCCGCATACCTGATTACGATACATCCGTGCATAATAATATCCCATAAAAGGTACGCATAGCGTGAGTCCCATGAAAAGGAAAAGTAAAAAAGGAACCGACAGTCCCACCGGAAAGAGTATGAACTTCAATATCCAAAAACCTCCCATATAGGTACCGAACAGCATTGCGTATCGTTGCATGTAACCTCTATTTTCTGTCATCTTTCTTAGAAATAATGTGCAAAGGTACAAATATAGTTGGATTCAAGGGCAAGCCGATGTGCAGATTTTAATTTTTAATTCTTTAATTTTTCATTATTAATTAAAAAAGAAAAGGTGATACATTTCGTATCACCTTTTCTTTTTCTGAGCCTCTTGTCGGATTCGAACCAACGACCCCGAGATTACAAATCACGTGCTCTGGCCAACTGAGCTAAAGAGGCGGGTGGGTAAGCTTGCTATATCGCGCCGCTACAACCAACTACCTTTGCTGCGATCAAGCCCTGGAGGATTCGAAGGGAGCTGGCCGTATAGGACTTACCCGTTTTCGTTTTGCGGTTGCAAAGGTAGACATTATTTTGGAATCTGCAATAGCTTGCGGCGGTTTTTTTATTTGTTTTTTTAGATTCTCTATTCTATCCCTCTTCATGGCCTTCTTATATAGACACTTTGGAGGGGAGGTACGGATTCTTTCCGGCATTACGATGGACAAATATTCCTTTTACTAGAAAGTATTCGTCCGACATATGTAACCTTATCGTCCGACGGCTGTTGAATTATCGTCCGACAGCTGTCGGACGATAATTCAACAGCCGTCGGACGAATACTTCTTAGTATACCGGAATCTAAAGTATAGTTATGCAAAAGATTGCCATTTGAGAAGAAAATAATAATCGGGGACAAAAAAACAGATAGGCTATTGTGTGCTACCTTGAAAATAAGCATTATTTTTGTGCAACTAACTATATAGTCATTATACGCATGAACAAACACATATTGTCATTCTACCTTTTTTTCTGCCTTTTTCTTTTTCCCCCTTTGGTCGAAGCAATTGCCGGCTGGAATAGCTTTATCGTCAATTTTGATAAAAGTGTTTATGGTAAGGGGGCCCAGACTTGGCAGATAGCACCCTATGATGACAAGTGGGTATATTTCGCCAACAAGAACGGTATGGTGCAATTTGATGGCAATGTCTGGAATGTGTTTCCATTGAACAATGCTTCCGATGTGCGTTCCGTTCTGGCTTCTGCCACCCAAAAAAGAATTTATGTGGGGGGCATCAATGAATTCGGCTATTATGAACCGGATACGGACGGTTCTTTGGCCTATCATTGCATGTCCGATACTTTGGAGAGTTCCGTTCGTTTTCTTGGAAATGTGTGGGGCATCCATGAGACAGACAATATCTTGTATTTCCAAGGGGACGGGTGCGTGGTGAAGTACCTGAACGGCAAATATACCGCCATTGAAATGAATGCCAAGATAGACTGTTCCAATATGGTCAATGGTATTCTTTACATCGGTACGGACAGAGGCGTATGGCTTTTGGTTGGAAACACTTTTTTCCCTCTTCAGGGTGCCGATGCGTTGGCTTCCAAGCGTATTCGTGGCATTATACCTTATAAGAAAGGTGTTCTGGTGGTGACTGCATACAACGGACTTTACTATTGTGACGGGCGTACGATGGAACCGTTTGTCACCGGTGCCGAAGAGTTTATGCGTGAGAATGAAGTCTTTTGCGTAGCCAAAAAGGATGATAAGATTGCCTTGGGAACCATTCATAAAGGATTGGTACTGGTGGATTGCAGCACCATGCAACTGAAATATTTCAATGAGAACAACGGCTTGCGTAACAATACGGTGCTTTCTGTCTCCTTCGATACGACCGGAAACCTCTGGGCCGGTCTGGATAGCGGCATTGACTACGTCTGTCTGAGTTCTCCTTTTACGAATCTCTATTCCTATCCTTATTCCTACGGCACGGGATATACGGCGGCGGTAGAAGGCGGTTATCTTTATTTAGGTACCAATCGGGGTTTGTATTACACCTCGTATCCGGTACAGATGAACGGCGATTTGCCGGATATCCGTCCGATGCCCCAATCCAGCGGACAGGTCTGGAACCTTTGCCGTATAGGTGATGAACTCTTCTGTCTGCACGACCGTGGTATTTTCCTTATCAATGGTACTTCCGTAAAACGTGTGACGGATATTGCCGGCGCCTGGTGTTGCCAACTTGTGGCAGGACGTACGGACCTTATGTATGTCGGGGTATATAACGGTATTTATTTGGTTGGGAAAAAGAATGGAGAATGGCAGGTGGTTGGCAAGATTGAGGGTGTGAACGATTCTTGCCGTCTTTTTGAGCAGGAAAGCGATAAGGTGATTTGGGTGTATAATACAGACCACGTTACCCGTGTGGATTTGGATAATGATTTGACAAAAGCCGTACGTATAAAGGAATATAGCGCGAAGGATGGTTTCCCGGTAGGGCGTGATATGTATATAGCGAAGATAGAAGACCGGGTGTATTTTGCCACTCCCCGGGGAATCTATAAGCATAATCCTCATAAAGATGTCATGGAGCCTTGTCCGGATATGAACAACCTTTTGAATGGCACCACGGCCTATTCGCGTATCTTGGAGTATCACGATAAGTTGATAAGTTTGAGCCCTCACGAAATCTGTATTGCCAATCTGGGTACCTATAAGCGGGGGGCGAATACAAGCATTAATCCCATCCAGCAATCGCTGATTGAACTGGTACCCGGTTTTGAAACGATTATTCCTCTTTCAGATTCGCTGATGGTGGTTCCTAATGAAGGAGGTTTCGCTTTATTCAGCATCCCGGCCGTAAGAGAGCGTCAGGATCGTAGCCACTCCTTATATATAAGGAACATGTATCTGTCTTATCCCAAGGATTCATTGGTATATACCGCAAACTTTTTAGGAGAGAAGCCGGTTCCGGTGATAGCTTATTCCATGAATTCCGTTCGTTTTGACTATGCCCTTTCTTTTTTTTCGGTAGGGGATGATATTCGTTTTCAATATCGTTTGAATAAGGGAGGCTGGTCCGATTTCACAACGGTACGCACCAAGGAGTATAGCAGCTTGTCGGAAGGGGAATATACGTTTGAAGTTAAGGCGGTCTTTCCTGACGGTACGACATCATCGGATACAATCGCCTTCCGTATACTTCCACCGTGGTATCGCAGTGCTGCTGCATACGTTTGTTATATCATCTTGGCTTTGCTTGCCTTGTGGCATGTCTATCGCTGGGACGATGTCCGCGTGAAGCGGAAAAAGCAACAGGCTGTGGTCGAGAAGGACAAGGAACTGCATGATATGGAAAGGGAATATGAAGAGGAGAAGGCTCGCCAGGAAAAGCAGATTATGCAGTTGGAGAAAGAAAAGCTGGAATACGATTTGCAGCATAAGAGTCAGGAAATGGCCAATCTGATGATAAACTTTGTCCGTAAGAATGAAATGCTGACTGAAATCAAGTCGGAGATACTTAAAGTATCCGCATTGCTGAAAGGTGAGGGTGCCCGGGAAGGAAAACAGCAGCTTATACTTATTAATAATAAAATAGACGGTAATATACAGAGTGACGAGGTGCTGAAGCGTATTGAAGACCAGTTCGACTTGATACATAACAATTTCATGAAACGTCTTCATGCCAAGCATCCGGAGCTTTCGCACAACGAACGTATGATGTGCGCTTATCTGAAGATGAACCTTTCCACGAAAGAAATAGCACCTCTGCTGAACATTTCGGTTCGTGGAGTTGAAACAATCCGTTATCGTCTTCGTAAGAAGTTCGCTTTAGAGAGAGAGGATAGTTTGACGGATTATTTAAGCAATAAACTGTAGTCTTTAGATATTAACTTCCTTTAAAAGAAGGAAGTGCATGGAAGGGAGGAATTTAATATTCCTCCCTTTTGTGTTCTATAACATGTTGTGACGTAATACTTAAAAGTATATATTAAGTATTGATTATTAGTAAGTTATTTGTTGATGACGTATTGATAACGTATTTGAATTTTGTATTTGACGTATTTAAGAATGATTGTTTTTTGTTTGTTTTATTGCCTTTTACTCTATGTTTGCACTGTTCGATTGAGGACAAAACCGAGAAACGTTAATCTTAATTTAGTAAAACTTATGAAAAAGTTATTATCAGTTTTATTTCTGTTAAGCTTTACCTTGGCTTCTGTATATGCCCAAAATATACAGGTAAAAGGTACAGTGGTAAGCGGTTCGGATAATGAACCGTTGCCTGGAGTAAATGTGGTAGTTAAAGGTACTACCAATGGTGGAATTACTGATTTGGACGGTAATTTTACATTGTCGGTTCCTGCCGACGCAACACTTTCTATTACTTATATTGGTTTTAAGTCACAAGAAGTAGCGGTAAATGGAAAAAATTCCTTGAAAATAGTTCTTCAGGAAGATTCAGAAACGCTGGACGAAGTAGTAGTGGTGGGGTATGGTGTTCAGAAAAAAAGTGTGGTAACAGCATCTATTGCCAAAGTTAGTAGTGAGGATTTGGAAAACAAATCTCCGGTGCGTATGGATAATGCATTGAAAGGTTTGGCTGCAGGTGTGGATGTAACTTCAGCTTCTGGTCAGCCAGGTGATTCTCCTCGTGTACGTGTACGTGGTATTGGTACTATCAACAATAGTGATCCGCTCTACATTGTAGACGGTATGCCTATTGGGGGTGGTCTTGATTTTGTAAATCCTAATGATATCGAGTCTATCGAAGTGTTGAAAGATGCTGCTTCTGGTGCTATCTATGGTGCGCGTGCTGCTAATGGCGTTATTCTAGTAACTACCAAAAAAGGTAAGATGGGTAAGGCACAAATTAATTACAATTTTTCTTATGGCTGGCAGAGTGCATGGAAGAGACGTAATGTGACTAGTGCGACAGACTATGCTATCCTTCAGAATGAAGCCAATGTGAATGGTGGTCAGGCTCCAATTTATGCAGATCCTTATAATTTGATTGATGCTAATGGAAATTCTATCAAAGGATTTGGCACTGATTGGCAAGATCTTGTTTTCTATGACAATGCTCCGGTAGTGAATCATGATGTGACAGTTAGTGGTGCATCGGAAAAAGTAAATTATTATTTGTCTTTGGGGTATTATTCACAAGATGGTATTGTTGGTGGTAATCACGGACATTCTAATTATGACCGTTTGACTATTCGTTCCAATACTCAATATAATCTAATTGATGCATCTAAAGAACGCGGTTTCCTTAATAAATTGGATTTAGGTGTAAATTTGGCTTATATGCGTACGCATTCAACAGGTGTTGGTACTAACTCTGAATTCGGTTCAATTTTGGGATCGGCTCTTTATCTGTCTCCTATTTTGACCCCTACATTGACTGGTGATGCAGCTGAAAAGATGATTGAAACTTATAAAGATTTTGATTTGCCTCGTGATGCAAATGGTGATCCTTATACAGTACCTGGCTATGGAGGAGCTTATCAGGAAATGAATAATCCGCTGGCTATGATGACATTGACTCCTACAAAGAATTGGTCGCATAAGTTTGTTCCAAAGTTTTCTATTGATCTTCAATTGTGGGATAATTTGAAGTATCACTTCAATTATAGTGCTGATATGGGATTTTGGGGTAATGAAGGGGCTACTAAGAGCAAGTATTATCTCTCAGCTAATAATAAGGCAACACATACTAATGCATCTTCATTCAAGGCACAGAATGTGACATGGCAGATTGAAAATACATTGACTTATGATAAAACTATCGGCAAACATACATTTGGTGTTGTATTAGGACAGTCTGCCCTTAAATATAAGGGAGATCAACTTGGTGGTAACCGTTGGAATCTGGTGAATCCTAATAAACCTTCTATTGATTATGCTACAGGGAATGTTGAATATACAAAGGATGCAGATGGTAATATTACTGGTGCTACAGTTCAGTATGGCGTTTATGGAGGTCCTTATACAGAACATAGAATGTCATCTATGTTTGCTCGTTTGAGTTATAACTATAATGAACGCTATATGATTCAGGCTACAATCCGTCGTGATGGTTCAAGTCGTTTTGGTATTAATAATAAATATGGTACATTCCCTTCAGTATCTGTGGGATGGAATGTGACAAATGAGGAATTTATGGCTGATACGCGAGAATGGTTGTCTAACCTAAAGGTTCGTGCCAGTTGGGGTAAGAATGGTAATGATAACATAGCCGAATTTGGTTATACTTCATTGACAGCCATGGGTAATAATGTCCTTTTGGGCAAAGATGCCATCAAATGGAATGGTTCTAAAGCACAACGTTTGGCAAATCCTGATTTGAAATGGGAAGAGAGTGAACAAACTGACTTGGGTATTGATTTGGGATTCTTTAATAATGCTTTAACATTCAGTGCCGACTATTACATAAAGAAAACCAATGGCATGATTATTACGATGCCTATCCCGAGTTATGTAGGTGAAACTAAGCCTCTTGGTAACGTAGGTGATATGGAAAATAGTGGTTTTGAGTTTGAACTTGGCTATAAATGGAATATTGCTGATGCTAAATTTGCAGTAAAGGGAAATGCTACTTATCTTAAAAATGAATTGAAGAATTTGGGAAATGATACTGGCTATATGGATTTAGATGGTATTCAAGGATTCTCTGGCGGCGGTACACGCGGCTCTAACGGACAACCTTTCCCCTATTTCTATGGTTACAAGACTGACGGTGTTTTCCAGAATATGGATGAAGTTCGTGCTTATGTCAATAAAGATGGTAAAATGATTATGCCGGATGCGGTTCCTGGTGATACACGTTTTGTGGATGTAAATGGTGATGGCAGCATCTCGGCAGATGACCGTACTAACATTGGTAATGGTACTCCGGATTGGACTTATGGTTTGAATCTCAATGCTGATTGGAAAGGCTTTGATTTTAATATTTTCTTCCAAGGTGTGGCTGGTGCTGATGTGTTTGATGGCACTTATCGTACAGATGTTGCTTCTGGTAACTATCCTTCTTGGATGTTGGGACGTTGGACTGGTGAAGGTACTTCTAATAAGTATCCTCGTCTGGCTGTCGGTAATGCAACGAACTGGATGGTATCTGATCTTTATGTTTGTGATGGTTCATATCTTCGTCTTAAGAATATTACTTTGGGATATACATTGCCTAAGACTCTTACTCGCAAACTTACTATTGAACATCTGCGTGTGTATGTGCAAGCTGAAAATCTTGTGACTTGGACCAAATATTGGGGATTTGATCCTGAAATTTCTTCAGGTGCAACTTCTCTTGGTGTTGACCGTGGTATTTATCCGCAGGCTCGCACATATACAGTAGGTGTAAATGTTTCTTTCTAATCTAAAAATAAGAACTATATGAAAACAAATAAAATATTAGCAATAGGCTTACTTGCTGCCGCTACAGTGTTGACTACCGGTTGCAGTGACAGTTTTCTTGAGGTGGAAAATCCGACAGGTGAACCATTGGAAGATTATTATACTACGGATGAGCATATTCAGGAAGCTCTGATTGCCGCCTATGACCCTCTCCATTGGCCAGATTGGGGATTGGGACAGTACAATGCCTTGAATATTGACGGTGAAATTATGGGCGATAATTTTTGGGTAGGTGGTGCAACCAAGACCGACATGCAGAATTGGCATATGTTGTTTAATTATGAGGCTAATGAAAATAATACACTTGGCTCTCTTTGGACAGTGGACTATTCTGGTATCAAACGTTGTAATGACTTACTGAAATATCTTGATTGGGGTACTGATGTTACTGAGGCCAATCGTAAACTCTATGAGATGCAAGCCCGTTTACTACGTGTTTTCTATTATAATATGTTGTGGCATTATTTTGGTAATGTACCTTTCTATTTGGAGAATCTTTCCGAACCTCCTTATACGGCTCCGCAATATACTGCCGATCAGGTTTATGCTGAGTTGATCGCAGAACTTGAAGCTGTAATTGACTCTAAGGTGTTACCTTTGAAATATTATAAAACAATCAAAGAAGGTAAAGAAGTTGACGACGAAGGTCAGTTGGGACGTGTCACTCAAGCTATGGCTTATATGGTATATGCTGAAATGGTAATGTATCAGAATGATGAAAGTCGTTTCTCAAAAGCTTTAGGTTATATGAAGGAGCTTATTGATAGTCCTAGCTTTAGATTGAATCCTAGTTTTGCCAACATCTGGGAAACGGAAGGTGAATGGTGTGACGAATCTATCTGGGAAATTAATTATGAGCAAACTAATAACGAACGTGGCTGGGGAAGTCCGTTAGCTGTTGGTGGTACAGTGCTTCCTACTCTGATTTCTCCTAACTCTTTCCCAGGTGATGATGGTTGGTCAAAGGGTAATGATGGCTGGGGATTTATGCCCATGCGTCTTGAAACTTATCAAATGTTTAGTGAACAAGACAAACGTCGTGATGCAACTTGCTGGGTGATTGCCGAAGATGTAGAATATACGAAACGTTATCAAGATACTCATATTTGGTTACAAAAATATCGTCCGTATGATAAGAACTTCAAGCAGTCTTCCGGTGACCAGAATTTGAACTATAATAACAATTATCGTTATTATCGTTATGCTGAGACATTACTAAATGCTGCAGAACTTTCTCTTCGTACAGGTGGAAGTGGTACAGGTGAGGCTAAGACATGGTTGAACGAAGTTCGCACCCGTGCCGGTTTGGCTGGACTTGCAAACGTTACGGTTGACGATGTACTTACAGAACGTCGTTTGGAATTTGTAGGTGAAGGCAAGCGTTATTTTGATTTGGTACGTGCTGAAGGAATCAGTGGAGCATCAGCCAGCAATAAGGCTACTACTGCACTGGTCCCCGATGAATATGGTTACCGTACTAATTCTTGGACTGCCAAGAAGAAATACATTCCTATTGCACAAGGAGAGTTGGATTCCGATCCGGCTTTGGTTCAGAATGCTTATAAATAGTTTACCATAACTCCATTAATAAATAATTGATATGAAAAATATATTTAAATATATGGCAGGCGTGTTGGTTGCTGGTTTTGCAATGACTTCATGTTCGCCTGAAGATTTTACGGGAGCCAATGGCAATATCCCACAAGCATCGGATTATACTGATAACTTTAAAGTTACTGTAGATCAGACAACCAATTATGCAAACTTTGAATTTACTTCTGCTCCTGGAGTGTCTCCAATTTGGATAATTGACGGCGCTTATCAAGCCTCATATGGTTTTTCCAAATATTATCGTAAAAAAGGTTCATATACAGTAGAATGTAAAGTAAAGAACGCAAATGGCATTAGTGATGGTTCGATAACCAAAACCTTTGAAATAGAGAAGACTATTATGAACGGTTTTGGTGGTTTTGTGGAAGATAGTGAATTTAACATGTTTAAGGGAGTAACTTTCAATGTGGCATCTTTCTACTATGCTCCAGGATGGGGGCAGATTGCAGATCCAAAATATACTTATCAGAATGGTGCATTTGTTGTTTCCTTACCGGAAGCTACTACCGATCAGTGGCAAGCTCAGATGCATGTGGAATTGGATAAGGTAATTGCTTTGTCAGTGGATAAAACCTATGATTTTTCGGTGATAATCACTTCTACTACCAAACATCCGGGCGTGACGGTTAAAGTACAGCAGAAAGGTGATGACAATACGTTTATCAATATGCAGCGTGTGGCTTTAGATGCTAATGAGCCTAAGTGTATATGGTTCAGTAACGTACCCGGTGTGAATATTACCGACTTGAAGTTTGCACTTGATTTTGGTGGTAATGAAGCTAATACGGATATTACTTTGGAAAGCTTTGTCTTGAAAGACCATGCTAATGATGACGGTACGGAAATTCCTGAAGTACAAGAGCCTGAACCTTCTTGGGTGAAGGTGGATAGTGAAGACAATCTTTGGAACGGGGCAACCTTTACCAATACTTTCTTCTATGCAAACCCGGATTGGAGTGCTAGACCTAATCCAGATTTAGTGGTGGATGGAAATGCTTATACACTCACTTTCCCTGATGCTACTGAAGCACAATGGCAGAACCAGTTCTCGTTTGTTACAGATTTGTCAGCCGATACAGAAACTGCCTATGATTTCTGTGTCACTCTAAATCCTAGTACTGATTTGAAGGGGGTAACAGTAAAACTGGTTCAGACTGATGAACCTGATGTCAAACATGATGATAACTTCTTCTTTGCAGAACAGACGGATTTGTTGGGTAATGAAGATAATAAATTTTGGGTTGCAAATAAAAAGGCGCCTAAAGATATGCATGCTATATCTTTAGTCTTGGATTTTGGTGGAAATCCTGCTGACACAAAAGTGACTATTAAAGATATTATTTTCCAGACTCATAGAGATTGATGACTAGTATTAGATAGAATATTGGTCTGCTAAAAGCAGTGAATAATAAAAAGGGGGAAGGATGTGTGTTATCTTGGCAATTGCTGGAGTTTCATCCTTTCCCTTTTTCTCTACTTATGTTGTAAAATATATATATATGAAATACTATTGTCTATTATCTATTCTTTTGTTTTCGTTGATTGCTTGTGGCAGTAGCGATGACAAGGAACCGCAATCCGAGGATGTTACCATTAAATGTTCTCCTGAAAAGATAGAGGCTGTTGCACAAGCTAGCCAATATGTGGTGAATGTGGTTTGTTCTGGTAAAGAGTGGACAGCTTTTGCCTCTGATGATTGCAGTTCATGGGTCAAAGTAAATGTAATGGGTTCTTCTTCTAGCCAAGGCACAGCGACAGTTATAGTCAGTGCTCATACGGGTACTACTTCTCGTACTGGTACGGTGGTAGTTAAATCTGGTGCTACTCGTGTATCTATTCCTCTTACGCAAGCGGCTCCTTTATCAGTGTCACAGACTGAGTTGTATTCTAATTCTATAGGAGAATCTTTTGTCTTATCTGTTATTGCTTCTGGCGAATGGAATGTGAAATCCAATGATAGTTGGATTAGCGCAGAAAAAAATAGTGGGGAAATTGTTGTGACCACTTTAGCTAATGATGCAAAGATTTCCCGTACGGGTACAGTTGAGGTTGTGGCTGGTGCAGAGAAAGTAACGGTAACAGTTATTCAAGAATCGGCTGAAGATCTGGATATCAATACTCCTGAGGGGTATCGGTTGGTTTGGCATGATGAATTTAATGAGGGTACATCTCTTGGCAATGATTGGACACACGAGGTTCAAGGAGCAGGGTGGGTAAATAATGAACTTCAAAATTACGTCAATGGTTCTGCTGACGGAAAGCGTGTGACAGAACTTGTGGACGGTAAGTTGAATATTAATTGTTTCAAAGGCTCCGATGGTAAAATTTACTCTGGTCGTGTGTATGCTAAAGTGAATACTGGTTGGGAATATGGCTATTTTGAAGCACGTATCATGTTGCCTGAAGGCAAGGGGACGTGGCCGGCTTTTTGGATGATGCCAGTTGGTAATGACTGGAATACTAACCCATGGCCCATGTGTGGTGAAATAGACATTATGGAGGAAGTGGGAGTCGTACCCAACGAAGTCTCTTCGTCTATCCATACGCAAGATTATAATCATACTATAGGTACGCAGAAAACACATGCCATGACTATAGAACAGGCAGAAGGAGAATTTCATCTCTATGCTTTAGAGTGGACAGAAGATGCCATCACTACATACGTAGATGGCAAGGTACAGTTGGCTGTTACCAAGCAACAATTGGGAGCTGGTCATAATCAATGGCCTTTCCATTATGCTTTCTATCCCATTCTGAATCTGGCTTGGGGCGGTGATTGGGGTGGAATGAACGGTGTGGACGAGTCTGCTCTTCCAGTGACGATGAAGGTGGACTATGTACGCGTGTTTCAGAAAAAATAGAGCCTTCATATTTAAATTTTATTTAAATATGAAGGCTGAATGTTTTTTATTTATAACATAAATACCTTATGCTTTAGGACAATTGATAATGAAAAAAGAAAAAATATTTATTTTTATCTGTTTAGTTTTGTTGTCTGCCTGTTCTCCTTCTTCTCTAGACGGTATTGTAATAGAGAAAGCGGCAGACGGTTATAAACTCTATATCGACGGAAAAGAAACCTATATTAAAGGCGTAGGCGGCACATATCGGTTGGACATTGCCGCCCAGAGTGGTGCCAATGCCTTCAGAACCTGGGGAGGTAATGTGGAGGAGATAAAGAAAAACCTGGCATTGGCTTCGGAGCACAACATGTACGTAATGCAGGGAATAGGCATGACCAAAGACTCCATACGCTATTACGATGATGAATATAAGAACAAGATGCGCGAAGAAGTCCGCTTGTTGGCAGAAACGTTCAAGAATGATACGAGTTTGCTGGCTTGGGGTATTGGCAATGAAATTGAGTTGGGAAATGCCAATATAGCTGCCGCATGGAATTTTGTGGAAGAACTGGCACAGCTGATTAAGTCGATAGACAAGCGTCATCTGGTTTCGACAGTGATTTCCTACAATCCGTCGGCATTGGACTCTGTGGCAAAGTATGCTCCATCTCTCGATTATGTGGGTATCAATGTATATGGTCCGATGGGAGAGGTGCAGATGGTTGTTGACAAGTCGGACTACAAGGGTGCATTTATGATTACCGAGTGGGGACCGACCGGTTGGTGGGAAACAGCTTCTACCGAGTGGAAAGCACCCATAGAGCAGACCAGTGAAGAAAAACGGCAGGTGTACGAAGAGCGTTATACGCAATATATTTCTGCCAATCCCCGTTGCTTGGGCTCTTTTGTATTCTTGTGGGGACAAAAAGAAGAACGTACGCCTACCTGGTTCAGTATGTTTGTAGAAGACATGGTGGATATGCTGCCTCTGAAAGGAGAAAAGACTCCTATGGTAGAGGCTATGCAAAGAGTGTGGACTGGTAAGGAACTGGATGAAACGGCTCCGGTAATTCTGGGTATGATGACTGTCAATGGGAAGAGTGCTATTGATAATGTCCGCATCAAGGCAGGTGCTTCATTGAAAGCAGAGGTTGCGGCCATAGACAAGGAAAATGATTCTCTGACTTATGTTTGGGAAGTGCTTAAAGAAGCTACAGTGCTGGGCTTTGGAGGTTCTTATGAACCGCGTCCGGAAAGAGTCGGTGAGGTGGTTATGTCAGATAAAAATGTGTATGAGACTGCAATTAAAGTTCCCGGAGAATATCGTTTGTACGTATATGTACTTGATAATACGGGCTTTGTCTCAACAGCAAATATTCCATTTCAAGTAATAGATTAAAGATGAAAACAATGAAAATGCTCTCTGCTTGTTTGTTGCTGTTTCCTTTTATATCTTGTACTCAAGTGCAGGATACAAAAGGTGATGCAGTCATTGAGCAGAAAATAGAAACGCTGTTGTCCCGTATGACCTTGGAAGAAAAGATTGGGCAGATGAACCAGATTTCTTCTTATGGCAATATAGAGGACATGAGCGGATTGATAAAGAAAGGTGAGGTCGGGTCTATTCTGAATGAAGTAGACCCGGTACGTGTCAATGCCTTGCAGCGCGTGGCTATGGAGGAGTCCCGTTTGGGCATTCCCTTGCTGATGGCGCGCGATGTCATTCATGGCTTCAAGACCATATTTCCTATCCCTCTGGGGCAGGCGGCCTCTTTCAATCCTCAGGTGGCCGAGGACGGTGCACGGGTGGCGGCTGTCGAGGCTTCTGCTGCGGGCATTCGTTGGACATTTGCTCCGATGATTGATGTGGCGCGTGATCCCCGTTGGGGACGTATGGCCGAGGGATGTGGAGAAGATACATACCTCACTTCGGTGATGGGGGCTGCCATGGTAAAAGGCTTTCAGGGGGATTCTTTGAATCATCCGACCTCCATTGCAGCATGTCCCAAACATTTTGTAGGGTATGGGGCTGCGGAAGGAGGACGCGACTACAACTCTACTTTTATTCCGGAGCGCCGCTTGCGTAATGTCTATCTTCCTCCATTCGAGGCTGCTGCCAAGGCCGGGGCGGCCACTTTCATGACTTCGTTCAATGATAATGACGGAGTGCCGTCTACCGGGAACACTTTTATTCTGAAAGATGTGCTTCGTGATGAATGGGGATTTGACGGAGTGGTGGTTTCTGACTGGGCTTCGGTAGCCGAAATGATAGCGCATGGCTTTGCTGCCGATTCCAAAGAGGCAGCGATGAAAGCAGTGAATGCCGGTGTGGATATGGAGATGGTCAGCTATACGTTTGTCAAGGAACTGCCGGAGTTGATAAAAGAAGGAAAAGTCAAGGAATCTGCCATAGATGATGCTGTGCGGAATATTCTGCGCATCAAGTACCGCTTGGGGTTGTTCGATAACCCATACGTGGATGAGAAACGTATGGAGGTGCTTTATGCTCCTTCACATCTGGAGGCTGCCAAGCAAGCTGCTGTGGAGTCGGCCATCTTGCTGAAGAACGAAAAGGAGACATTGCCTCTGCAATCTTCGGTAAAAACTATTGCCGTGGTAGGCCCGATGGCGAATGCGCCATACGACCAATTGGGTACCTGGGTATTTGATGGCGACAAGACAAAGACTGTGACACCGCTGACTGCCATCAAGGAATTGGTGGGAGACAAAGTACAAGTGATATACGAACCGGGCCTGACTTATAGCCGTGACAAGAATATGGCCGGCGTAGCCAAAGCCGCCGCTGCCGCAGCACGTGCCGATGTTATTCTGGTGTTTGTAGGCGAGGAAGCTATTCTTTCAGGCGAGGCGCATTGCCTGGCCGACCTGAACTTGCAAGGTGCACAAAGTGAACTGATTGCCGCTTTGGCGAAAACGGGTAAACCGGTGGTTACCGTTGTAATGGCAGGACGTCCGCTGACTATAGGAAAAGAAGTCGAACTCTCGTCTGCCGTGCTTTATTCGTTCCATCCCGGAACCATGGGAGGACCGGCATTGGCCGACCTGCTGTGGGGCAAGGCAGTACCAAGCGGCAAGACTCCGGTGATTTTCCCGAAGATGGTAGGACAAATACCGGTTTATTATGCTCATAACAATTCCGGACGTCCGGCTACGCGGAATGAGGTCTTGCTGAATGACATTCCGTTGGAAGCGGGGCAGACTTCGTTGGGATGTACCTCTTTCTATATGGATGCAGGTTTCGACCCGTTGTATCCTTTTGGCTACGGTCTGTCGTATACGACGTTCAAATACGACAACGTGAAGCTGTCCTCTGCCAATCTGAAGAAGGACGATGTGCTGACTGTGACTTTCGACCTTGAGAATACCGGAAAGTATGAAGGTACCGAGGTAGTACAGCTTTACGTGCAGGACAAGTTCGCTTCGGTGACCCGTCCGGTGAAAGAATTGAAACGCTTTGTCCGCGTCACATTGAAACCGGGTGAGAAGAAAAATGTATCGTTTGAACTTCCGATAAGTGAACTTGCTTTCTGGAATATAGATAGGATGAAGACGGTGGAAGCCGGAGACTTTGCTCTTTGGGTGGCACCGGATAGCCAGAGTGGAGAAGCAGTTTTCTTTAAGGTAGTAGATTGATTGTTGATTTAAGGTTAAAAAGAGAAGGGGCGGACCGTGACGGTTCGCCCCTTCTTACGTTTATATAAATGCTTTGTTCTTTATAAGCCCCGCCTTCCGGCAAAGAAAGGCACCGGCAAATAACTCATCGCTTATCACTTATAACTTTCTTATATCCATACACCGCATTGTTTCCCAACTCTTCTTCGATGCGAAGCAGTTGGTTGTACTTTGCCATACGGTCCGAGCGGCTCAGCGAACCGGTCTTGATTTGTCCGCTGTTGGTAGCTACGGCTATGTCCGCAATGGTTGCATCTTCGGTTTCGCCGGAACGGTGGGAAGTCACGGTGGTATATCCGTGGCGGTGTGCCATTTCGATGGCGTTCAGTGTCTCGGTCAGCGAACCTATCTGGTTTACTTTAATCAGTATGGAGTTGGCACAGCCTTTTTCGATACCCATTGCGAGGAAGTCCACATTGGTGACGAACAAGTCGTCGCCTACCAACTGGCAGCGGTTGCCGATACGGTCGGTCAGTTTTTTCCAGCCGTCCCAGTCGTTCTCGCTCATGCCGTCTTCGATAGAGTCGATGGGATACTTGTTGATTAACTCTTCCAGATAGTCAATCTGTTCGTCGGCAGTACGTTTCTTGCCTTTTTCACCTTCGAATTTGGTATAATCGTAGATGCCATCATGGTAGAACTCGGAAGAAGCGCAGTCCATGGCAATCATTACATCTTTGCCCGGTTCGTATCCGGCAGCCTTGATGGCGGCAATGATGGAGTTCAAGGCATCTTCTGTACCCTCCAGATTAGGAGCAAAACCTCCTTCATCGCCTACTGCTGTGCTGAGGCCACGGTCTTTCAGGACTTTCTTCAGTGCGTGGAACACTTCGGCACCCATACGCAAACCTTCGCGGAAGGAAGTGGCACCTACGGGGCGTATCATGAATTCCTGGAAAGCAATGGGAGCGTCACTATGCGAACCGCCGTTGATGATGTTCATCATCGGTACAGGCATCACATAGGTATTTGTACCACCGATATATCGGTAGAGTAGGATGTCAAGGTAAGCGGCGGCAGCCTTGGCTACAGCAAGAGATACGCCGAGGATGGCATTGGCACCCAGATTGGCTTTCGTTTTGGTTCCGTCCAGTGCAAGCATGGCATGGTCGATACCCATCTGGTCGAGGGCGGACATACCGATGAGCTTGGGAGCAATGATATTATTGATATTGTCCACGGCTTTCAGGACACCTTTGCCTCCGTAACGTTTTTTGTCACCGTCACGCAGTTCCAATGCTTCGTGTTCTCCCGTGGATGCTCCTGACGGGACAGATGCACGGCCTATGAAGCCGGATTCCAAGGTTACGTCTACTTCTACAGTTGGGTTACCTCTTGAATCGAGGATTTCACGTCCGATAATCTTCTCTATTTTCATATTCAGTCAATTTTAATTATAAACTATCTTACTAACAAATGAAAACAAGGAATTGTTTTTCGTTTTTAATCCTTTATTGTAATGCCTAAAAGAGCAGTCAACTCCATGGCTTGGGAAGTATTGACGATGGCTCCCCGTATGTCGGGCAGGTTGAGGCGTATACCTCCTATGTGCGAGTCGCTCAAGTCGATTCCTCTTAGAGGGGTGTGTGAAAACTCGGATTCTACCAGCTCACAGTTTTCAAAGGCGATGGAGGCAAGTTTGCAGTCGTTGACGTCGCTGTTGCGCAAGTCACAAGAGGTGAAGCGGGCTTGATTGATTTTACTCATGGAAAGATTGAGGTATCTGGCATTGCAGTCCTTCATTGTCAGATGGTTCAATATTGTTTCCGGCAGATTGGTTCCCACCAGTTTGCAGGATATGAATTCCACTCTGAACAGAGAACTTTCGGCAAATGAGATGTTGGAAAGGTCGCAATGTTCAAAACGTACATCAGTGAAATGGCAGGATTTCAGTTTGCAGGCGCTGAATTGGATATGACTGAAAGTACAGTTGGTGATGCTTTTGTAGGAATACTCCATGTGTTCCTCTGTCCGTTTACCGAAGTGAAGGTCTCTGACAGTTTCTTCCGTATTCAGCCATTCTTCCAATGATTTGGAACTTTCACTTTGTCCCTCTAAGGTAGGAGGGATGATGCGTACGGGAGGCATGACAAAAGGCTTGCTGGGTTTCATAGGGGTGTTTGGGTTATATACAGCGTCCGAAGGCGCCGCCGGCGAAGGCTGCCAGGACTCCTAATGTGATACTTAATAAGGTATATAAGGCAAACATTCCGTAGAATTCTTGCTTTATCAGAATCAGTCCGTCATTGCTGAAAGTGGAGAAGGTGGTGAATCCTCCGCACAGACCGGTAGTCAGCAACAGCCGTACCTCAGTAGAAAGGTTGAAACGGGCGGATAAGGTATAGAATAGCCCGATGAGGAAACTTCCGAGGATATTGACTGTGAATGTAGCCCATGGGAAAGAGTAGGGGACTATGCGCTCGTGGAGCATCATCTGCACGCAGTAGCGCAGTACGCTGCCGGTACCGCCGCCAAGGAATATAGCTATCAGTAATCTAGTCATAGGTTTTCTGGGGTTGGTTTTGGCTGCAAAGGTAGTGAAGACAAAGGAATTTCAGTAAATCATAGCCCGAAATTTCATAAAGCGATTCTGTACTGGGGGAAGTAGTTATTGGTGGGATGTATATAATTTTGATATTTGATATGAGTGATTGCCAATCTTGGTTCCGGATAGTTCGTGATGGGGCAGAAGCGATTTACTAAATCTTGGAGGAAGATTTAGTAAATCGTTGCCGGAGATTTAGTAAAATGTCCGGGAGATTTTAGTAAACGAGTAGAAGGGGCTTTGGAAGGATGACTGGTTTGTCTGTATTTTTGGATACGGTAATAACTAGTGAAACTTGAGCCACTCTTGAAATTGAGGTCTTAACCGTTCAAATGCCATATTGTAGAGACCTCTCTAGAACCTTGTCTTGATAATCAGCGATTTATTTTCATTGGCTGTAGAGATTGTATCCATTCCTTCTCATTCTCTTCCTGCCTTTCTTTCTTCACTTGTAGAGAAGGGTTGTTCTTAATTTGTTGTTTTTTAGAGTTTTAACGAAATTGGTTGTAGATGTCATTTCCTTGTATTCCCGTCATTCACACCCTAACTTTGCAACATCGAATTCAAGAGAATGAAAGTTTATCGTTGAGGCCTCACGATGGATCTCCACTTCTTGAAAGAGAGGAAAAGGCTTCGGCCTATTTATTACATTATTATATTAACTTTCTAAAACATTAAAAATTATGGGACTTCAGTATGTAGTGGCAAAGAGAATCTTTGGTTTTGACAAGGACAAAAATGTAAAGTATGTAGCTAAATCCGTAGGAGCGGGTGAATTGGATTTTGATAAGTTGTGTGCCAAAGTGAGCCGTATTCTTGGTATTCACAGAAAGACGGTGGACTTAGTGGCTGCAGGACTGGTGGACATCATGTCGGAAGAAATAGACGATGGAAAGACTGTTCGTTTAGGTGATTTCGGATTGTTCCGCCCTTCTTTTGTAGGGAAGAGTGCTGATACGGAGGCTGGCGTTTCGGCCAGTAACATTGTCCGTAAACGTATTCTGTTTTTTCCGGGGAAAGCTTTTAGTCAAATGTTGGGCAATATGAGCGTCACCAAGATGGTGGTTCCCGATACGGACTATACGGATGGAAGTAGCAATGGTGGAGGGGATAACTCCAATCCTTCGGGAGGCAATGACGGGGACCAAGGTGAAAATCCTTTGGGATAATTCCAGTGCACGATTAAAGTTGTAAAAATATGGAGGGCGAAGTTTTCGTAGCGATACTTCTCCTTCTATTTTGTTTGTAGGCAGGATATTGTTCAAGGGAAGTTGGTTTTCATGCAAACGTTTGCCGACAAATCATCATCATTTTAGTTTAATTGCGTCAGAGTGTATTTCTTTCCTGCCTATATTTGCATCTGGAACATAATTTTATAAATATAGCATGAGAAACATGAAAGCAATCTGTACAAAATTAGCCTGCTTCCTGCTCGTTTTGTTGGTGAGCGGCGTAGCAATGGCAGAGAGTATTACCTCTCCCAACGGACAACTTCAATTGAATTTTTCGGTAAATGCGCAAGGCGAACCCGTTTACGAACTTTCTTACAAAGGAAAGCCGGTGATTAACCCTTCCAAATTAGGACTCGAACTGAAGAACGACCCCGGTCTGATGAATGGCTTCACGATGGCGGATGCAAAGACTTCCACTTTCGACGAGACTTGGGAACCGGTATGGGGTGAAGTAAAGCAAATCCGTAACCACTACAATGAGCTGGCTGTGACGCTCAACCAAAAGGCGCAGGATAGGAACATCATTATCCGCTTCCGTTTGTTCGACGATGGTATGGGCTTCCGCTATGAATTCCCTTTGCAGAAGAACCTGAACTATTTCGTGATTAAAGAGGAGCGTACTCAGTTTGCCATGACTGGCGACCACACTGCCTTCTGGATTCCGGGCGACTACGATACGCAGGAATATGACTACACAGAATCCAAACTTTCTGAAATCCGCGGGCTGATGAAAGGGGCCATTACGCCTAACTCTTCGCAAACCCCGTTTTCGCCCACCGGTGTTCAGACTTCTTTGCAGATGAAGACTGCTGATGGTTTGTACATCAACTTGCACGAGGCTGCTTTGGTGGATTACTCTTGCATGCACTTGAATCTGGATGATAAGAATTTTGTTTTTGAATCTTGGCTTACTCCCGATGCAGTAGGCGATAAAGGTTATCTGCAAGCTCCCTGCACGTCACCGTGGCGTACGGTTATCGTAAGCGACGATGCTCGTGACATCCTTGCCTCTAAAATCACGCTGAACTTGAACGAACCTTGTGCTTACGAGGACGTTTCCTGGATTAAGCCCGTGAAATACGTAGGTGTATGGTGGGAAATGATTGCAGGTAAGAGCACCTGGGCATATACAGACGACCTTCCCTCCATCAAACTGGGTGAAGTGGACTACTCCAAAATAAAGCCCAATGGCCGTCACGGTGCCACTAACGAAAATGTAAAAAAGTACATCGACTTCGCAGCCGAGCACGGTCTGGACCAAGTATTGGTAGAAGGCTGGAATGAAGGCTGGGAAGACTGGTTTGGCAAATCCAAGGATTATGTATTCGATTTTGTGACCCCTTATCCCGATTTCGACGTGAAGATGCTGAATGAATATGCCAAGAGCAAAGGCGTGAAGCTGATGATGCATCATGAGACATCCGGTTCGGTGCGCAACTACGAACGTCACATGGACAAGGCCTATCAGTTTATGGTGGATAATGGCTACAATGCCGTGAAGAGCGGATATGTAGGTAATATGATTCCCCGTGGTGAACATCATTATGGGCAATGGCTGAACAACCACTACCTCTATGCCGTGAAGAAGGCAGCCGACTACAAAATTTGTGTAAATGCGCACGAAGCTGTACGCCCTACCGGTTTGTGCCGTACTTATCCTAACTTGATTGGCAACGAATCTGCACGAGGAACTGAATATGAGGCATTCGGCGGTAGCAAACCGTTCCATACCACATTGCTTCCATTCAACCGCTTGATTGGCGGTCCGATGGATTATACACCGGGTATCTTCGATACCAAACTTGACTTTATGGGCGATTTGCCCCACGGACAAGTGCAGACTACACTTGCTAAGCAACTCGCTCTGTATGTAACTTTATACAGCCCGTTGCAGATGGCTGCCGACTTGGTTGAGAACTACGAAAAGCACATGGATGCTTTCCAATTCATCAAGGATGTGGCAGTAGACTGGGACGACAGCAAGTACATTGAAGCAGAACCGGGTGATTACATTACCGTGGCCCGTAAGGCAAAAGGAACCGGCAACTGGTTTGTTGGAGGTATTACAGACGAGAATGCACGTACAGCCAACTTTACGCTCGACTTCCTTGAACCGGGCAAGCAATACGTAGCCACTCTCTATGCCGACGGTAAAGATGCTGATTACAAGGAGAACCCTACTTCTTATCAGATAAAGAAGGGTATCGTAACCAGCAAGACCAAAATGTCCGTGAAGGAAGCGCGTAGCGGTGGTTTTGCATTGAGCTTGATTGAAGCGACTCCGGCTGACAAGAAAGCTGTGAAGAAGTGGAGATAATTTAGGGTAGAAAGAGTTTTTATTAGGCATTAGTGAGGCCCCGCAGAAGTCCAATCTTTGCGGGGCTTTTTTTGTGTTAGGGTAAGCTCATTCTTATACCGTAAAAATAGCATCAAGACCCGAGTTTTTGGTAAGTTCGTTCTTTGGGGAAACCTTTATTTTTGCACTCAGATAACAGATTGCATAATCATTAAAAATCAGAGATATGAATACGGATAAGAAAATCAGTCGTCGGGAGGCTTTAAAGCGTATGGGATTTGCCGTGATGAGCAGTGCTATCGCATCTTCCGGCCTACTCTCGTTGGCATCCTGCGAAACAAAAAGGAGTAAGCGTATCATCTTTTATTTTACCGGAACGGGTAACAGTCTTTACATCGCCCGTCAGTTGGCTGGAGAGAACGCAGAATTGTTGAGTATCCCTCAGATGGTGAAACGGGGGAAGTATGAATTTGAGGCAGATGAAATCGGCATCGTTTATCCCATCTACGGTCATATGCCTCCCTATATGGTACGGCAGTTCATTCAGAAAGCAAAACTGAAGGCAGAATACAAGTTTGCTGTCCTCACCTATGGTGTGTAGCTAACACTTGAAAAGGGACCCGGGTAGCATTTGAAACGTGTACCACC
>NZ_QTLN01000034.1:0-34660 GCF_003602735.1 Bacteroides sp. AF39-16AC
TGAGCGATTACCCAATGCTCATTTCCAATAAATTACACTCTTTTCGTAACTTCTTTTCTGCAAACTTACTGATATTTTGTGGTACGGGCAAATCAGTATCCGGTTATTACGATTCAGGCTGTGGATTGTATTCTGTAAAATATAAAAATAGCGCGAAATTGTTTTTTATAGAATACAATTATGTGAGGGCCGGAATGAACTTATCGAATTATTTTAGGCACGGAATTATACGGGTTATCACGGTTACTTTCAATATTATCCGTGATTGTCCATGTAATCCGTGCCTAAAATAACCCTTTGTTAAGAATCCTTTCTTATCTTCCGGTGCTTTCTATCATGCTCCTTATTTTCTCGTTCAGGCTTTCTGCCTTCATCAGTTGTTCCAGTGTCAGGTGCATGCGCCAGCGCCAGTAGTGCCGCGGGTTGGCAGGAATATTGATGCGTTCTTCCTGCACGTTCGGGTTGCGCCATTTGCCGTCCATGGACATCCAGTCTTGCAGGGAGAGGATGCAGAGGATGGAGTTGCTATGGAGGTGATTGCGAACCACTTCTTCGCAGAGCTCCGGCGTGGCCGTTGCCGGTGCGGCACCGTAGTGCCCGAGCATGGTGTTGTAGTAACGCTGCGTCTGTTGGAAGTCTTCTTCCCACCAGCCGCGCAGGGTAGACATGTCGTGCGTGGAGATGGTGCAGACCGAACGGTATGGATACCAGTCTGTGTGGCCGAATTCTTGTTTCGGGTCTTTCGGCATACGTTGTATCTCCAGGGAAAGGATACGCAGGTCGTTCATCACCCATGCCACGCAATCGGGAATCATGCCTAAGTCCTCACCGCATACCAGCATGCGCGTGGACTGTGTCAGTTGCGGCAGTTTCTTCATGGCTTGCTGTCCCCAGAAGTCGTTGTGGCGGTGATAGTAGTACTGGTCATACAGCCGGTTGAAGGCAGCCTTTTCCCAATCGTTCAGTGCGCGGTAGATGTAGTCGTGCTGCACGCCGATGCGCGGATGGTATTCGTGCGGATTGTTGCGGTCGGGCACGAACAGCACATCGCTGATAAGGGCGTAAAGCCCGTCACGAATCCAGATGCTGTCATCGTCCGTTTTTCCGGCAAAGTAGGCTTCCACCTTGCGCTGGGTGTCGAACTCGGGACGCATGCGGTAAACCTCCCACGTGTCTGTCGGCTCTATGAAGGTCTGTTTCACATAGTCTGTATGCGGGCCGAAGATTTGTCCGAGGAAGTACTCATGGATATAGGGCTTCAGGAAGAAGTCTTCGCGGAATGCCAGCCCGTAGCTTTCTATCTCCTCGCGCGTCATGGGCAGGGCGGGGACGAATTGTCCCAACAGCCCGTGTACGGCGTGCATCGGTATCTCCCAAATGCGGAAGAAGCCGAGGATGTGGTCTATGCGGTAGGCATCGAAGTATTCTGCCATTTTGTGGAAACGTTTCATCCACCAGGCATAACCGTCTTTTTCCATGACATCCCAGTTGTAGGTGGGGAGGCCCCAGTTCTGTCCGTTCACGGAGAAGTCGTCGGGCGGTGCACCGGCTTGTCCGTTCAGGTTGAAGTAGTGGGACTCTTTCCAGGCTTCCACACTGTTGCGGCTGATGCCGATGGGAATGTCGCCTTTCAGCACTACGCCGTTGGCGCGCGCATGCTCCGTGGCGGCAAGCAGTTGCCGGTGCAGGTTGAACTGGATGTAATAATAGATGGCTATGTGCGGATAGTCGGCGGAGTCCGGCCGGCACAATGTCTCTATCTCTTTGGCATCGTAGGTGGCATACTTGGGCCACTCGTGGAAATTCGGGGTCTTGTAGGCATCACGCAGGTAGCTGAAGACGGCATATGGCTGCAACCATTCCTTGTTGGCTTCGTAGAAATTACGGAAAGCATCCGATGCCAGCACCTTTTCCCCTTCCTGCTTGAAGATGAGGTGGAAGTATTCCCACTTTGTCTTGTTCACAGCTTCGTAGTCTACGGTGGGCAGGGCATTCAGTTCTTTCTGGCGTTTGTTGAATTCGGCCATCACCTTCTTGTCCTTCAAGCTGCCCAACTGCTTCAGGTCGGCGTACATGGGATGGAAGGCATAGATGGAGATGCTACTGTAAGGGTAGGAGTCTGTCCAGGTATGCGTCATGGTAGTGTCGTTGATGGGCAGAATCTGCACTGCCTTCTGATTGGTGGCAACTGCCCAGTCAATCATGCGCTTCAAGTCGCCGAAATCGCCTACACCGAAGCTTTTCTCGGAGCGTAGGGAGAATACGGGTACGGCTACTCCGGAACCTTTCCATGCAGGAAGATTGAAGTATACATAACGGTCGCCGACAGCCAGCGTTTCGTTGGCGGCTATCTGCGGGTCGGCCATATAACGGTTGGGATTGTTCTCCCAGGCCACGGCACGGCGCTCTTTCTTGTTGTAAAGGACGAATTTATATTCCAGCGGGAAGCTGATTTTACCGGCATCCACTTCTACCTGCCATTCGGGGAAGTCGATGTCGCTCATAAGGGCAGCTTTGTCCGGGTTCCAGTCACCCAGCGCCTTCTGGTTTCCGCAGAGTGCCAGGCAATGGTCGCTGTCTATGCAGGGGGCGTACGCCTTTATCAGCAACCCCTTTTTGTAGCTTTTCGGGGCGGCACTGCGTTCGCGATGCGCCAGCAGGGATTCTGTGAAAGCGGATGTATAAAAATACTGCTGCTCGGGCAGATTCTTCCAACAATCTTCTATGCGGTAAACTTTCTTCGGATTGTCTGCAACGTGCAGGATGCGTGGCAGGCTGTTCCACTCTGTCCGTATGGTTCTGCCATCTCGATAGATGTGGTAACTGTATTCGACGCTTCCATTACCGGGAATCTGGATATCCACTTCCGCGGTCCAGTGAATGCCGTCTACAGTGTGCAGGGGGGTGGCTTTGTCGGGCTGGTTGTTGCCAAGTTCCGGGATGGAACCCAGGACTCTGACTTCTTCACCCCAGCTGGTGCGATACTCGATATTGAATATTAGTGTCATATTATATTAGATTTAGAAGTAGCAATAGCTGCAATGATTATGCAAGTATAGAAATTATTCCTCATAATCATGCAGCTACCGTTATCTAAGTCATTTAAATTCCTATGCAAACGTTTGTGCTTGCCGTGGGATTATCCACAGCGAGAAGCTCCGCACGTCTTGCAGATGAGGCAACCTTCTTGGTAAACCAGTGTTTCGTTACCGCAGTTGGGGCATTTCTTGCCTTTGGCTTCCGTGCCGTCCTGGATGTATTTCTTCAGGGCGCGTTCCACACCGTTCTTCCAGGTGTTGATGTTTTCGCTGTCCAGTTGCAGTGAACCTACCAGCTTGATGACCTGCTCGATAGGCATGCGGTAGCGCAATACACCGGAAATCAGCTTGGCATAGTTCCAATACTCTTTGTTGAACTTCTCGGACAGACCCTCGATGGTGACTTTGTATCCGCGCTTGTTCTCGAACTGGAAGTCGTAACGCTTGTTTCCGTGCTCATCCACATTCTTGATGATGTGGCCCGACACCACATTCTTCGGCAGGATGATGCCTTCATCATCATCCAGCACACCGGTGAATATTTCGTAGGGATGATTGTCCAGCAAGCCGACGAATGCCACCCATTTCTCCTTGTTGTTCTGGAAGCGGACAACGTCTGCATCCAATATTCTGGGACGTGTTTCAACGACCGTAGGCGGTTTGCACGGGGGAAGTTCGGACTTCTTGTCACTCTTGGTAGAGATGAGCACGCCGGAACGCGAACCGTCGCGGTAAACCGTACAGCCCTTGCAGCCGGATTTCCATGCTTCTACATACAGACGGTTCACGAGGTCTTCGTCTACGTCGTTCGGCAGGTTGATGGTTACGCTGATAGAGTGATCCACCCATTTTTGGATACGTCCCTGCATCTTGACTTTCATCAGCCAGTCCACGTCGTTGGAGGTTGCTTTATAATAAGGTGATTTCTCTACCAGGGCATCCACTTCTTCCTGCGTGTAGCGTTTGGCGGGGTTGTATCCTTGTGCTTCCATCCAAGTCACGAACTTGGGGTGGAACACGATATATTCTTCAAAGGCATCTCCGGTTTCGTCGATGAAGTCCACATGGACGTTCGTATCGTTGGGATTCACTTTGCGGCGGCGCTTGTACACGGGCAGGAATACGGGCTCGATACCGGAGGTGGTTTGAGTCATCAGGCTGGTGGTGCCGGTCGGGGCGATGGTCAGACAGGCAATGTTGCGGCGTCCGTACTTCTTCATCTCCTCGTACATTTCCGGGTCAGCTTCACGCAGGCGGTTGATGAACGGGTTGTTCTTTTCGCGTTCTGTATCGTATACCTCGAATGCACCGCGCTCTTTGGCCATTTCTATGGAGGAGCGATAGGCGTTGAGTGCCACCGTCTTGTGTACTTTCTCCGAGAACTCGGTTGCCTCTTCAGTACCATAACGCAATCCCAGGGCGGCAAGCATGTCGCCTTCTGCCGTGATACCTACACCGGTACGGCGGCCTTGGGCGCTTTTCTTGTAAATCTTCTGCCACAAAACGCGTTCTGTATGTTTTACGTCTTCACTTTCGGGGTCGGCATCTATCTTGCTCATGATGCGCTCTATCTTCTCCAGTTCAAGGTCGATGATATCGTCCATGATGCGTTGGGCCAAAGCTACATGCTTCTTGAATAGCTCAAAGTCAAAGTAGGCGTCCGGCTTGAACGGATTGACCACGTATGAGTAAAGGTTGATGGCGAGCAGACGGCAGGAGTCGTACGGGCACAGTGGAATTTCGCCGCATGGATTGGTGGATACGGTACGGTAGCCCAGGTCTGCATAGCAGTCGGGCACGGATTCCTTTAATATGGTATCCCAGAACAATACACCGGGTTCTGCCGATTTCCATGCATTGTGCACAATCTTTTTCCATAATGCGGATGCGTCAATGTCTTTTTGAAATGCCGGCTCTGTGGCGTCAATCGGATATTGCTGTGTATATGGTTTGCCTTCGATGGCGGCCTGCATGAAGTCGTCGGTCAGTTTTACGGAAACGTTGGCTCCGGTCACTTTGCCCTCAGTCATCTTGGCATCGATGAAGGCTTCCGAGTCGGGGTGTTTGATGGATACGCTGAGCATCAGTGCGCCGCGGCGTCCATCTTGAGCTACTTCGCGTGTAGAGTTTGAATAGCGTTCCATGAAGGGAACCAAGCCGGTGGAGGTCAGTGCCGAGTTCTTTACCGGTGAACCTTTCGGACGGATATGGGATAAGTCGTGTCCCACGCCGCCACGGCGTTTCATCAGCTGTACTTGTTCTTCGTCTATCTTGAAGATGGCACCATAAGAATCCGCTTCGCCGTCCACACCGATAACAAAGCAGTTGGACAGAGAGGCTACCTGATAGTTGTTCCCGATTCCGGTCATCGGGCTTCCTTGCGGAACAATGTACTTGAAGTGGTCGAGTAAGCCGAAAAGTTCCTCTGAACTTAATGGATTGGGGTACTTGGCCTCAATGCGGGCTACCTCATTGGCTATTCGCCAATGCATGTCTTCCGGAGACTTTTCGTAAATATTTCCGAAAGAATCTTTGACTGCATATTTGTTTACCCAAACTCTGGCAGCCAACTCGTCGCCTTGGAAGTATTTTAAAGATTCTCCGTAGGCTTCGTCATAAGAATAATTTTTCTTTTCCACAATGTTGTATCTCTTAGGATTAGTTACAAATAAGTAAAGTTGTAGAAGTTGTACTTATCGTTAACAAATGCATTTGCAAAGCTATGAATGTTTTTCAACTTGGCAAAATTAAAATGAATGTTTTTATCAACCGATGTATAGTTTTCTATTGATTGCTATTAATTTATTGGTTTATAATGTTTTAATGATTTGAGTAAACGAATAAGTTTTCCAAAATGGAATTTATTAACAACTTGTTGGGCTGAAAGGTTCTCGGTTTAGTCGAACATAAGGTTACTTTTATCTGCTCGTAAAGATAATAATTGTTCATTTCTTGTTGAAAAGATGTATTTTATTCCGGATATATGATGATAAAAAAAGTGTGAACTCTTGAATGAATTGTTCGTGGATTACATTATCTTTGCAAAAAAAGAAAGAATGGAAAGCTTGAAACAAAGGAGAACAATCCGAAAATACCAGCAGAAGGATATTTCTGCTGATTTGTTAAATGATTTGCTTGAAACCTCTTTCCGGGCTTCTACAGTCGGGAACATGCAGGTTTATAGTGTGATTGTGACGCGTGATGCAGAGCGTAAAGCCAAACTGGCGCCTGCACATTTCAATCAGCCGATGGTTCGGACGGCGCCGGTAGTGCTTACTTTCTGCATAGATTTGCGCCGCTTCAGCAAGTGGTGTGAGCAACGTAAGGCTGAGCCGGGATACAACAACTTTGAGTGGTTTGTGACGGGGGCTGTCGATACCTTGCTGGTGGCACAGACTTTTTGTGTGGCTGCCGAGGAGAAGGGGTTGGGCATTTGCTATCTGGGAACTACCACTTACAACCCTCAGATGATTGTCGAAGCGTTGGAGTTACCGGAATTGGTGTTTCCCATCACGACAGTCACAGTGGGATGGCCTGCCGAACAGCCGGAACAAGTGGACCGTTTGCCGCTGGAGGCCATTGTACACGAAGAGGTTTATCATGATTATACTCCTCAGGACATTGACCGGTTGTATGCCTATAAAGAATCGCTTCCTGAGAACAAGCAGTTCATCTTGGAGAACAATAAGGAAACGCTGGCGCAGGTCTTTACAGATGTGCGTTATACGAAGAAAGACAGTGAGGCAATGTCGGAGAATCTTTGGAAGATAATGAAAAAGCAGGGATTTTGAAAATTAAGGATAAGGGATAAGGGATAAGGGGTTAAGCTAATGCATACTTAGCTGCATTTAATCCCTTATCCTTTATTCTTATCCTTTTTTCAGTGCGGCTTGAATCTCGTCGATTTCCGCACGGAATGATTTGTCCACCTCTTTCAGTTCTTTGATGGTTTTACATGCATGCAATACGGTGGCATGGTCTTTATGTCCAATTAGCGCACCGATTTTTGCAGTAGAGAAGTCTGTATGGTTTTTGGCTAAATACATGGCTATTTGTCGTGCTTGCACCACTTCCCGCTTTCTGGATTTTGTGTGGATGGTGGCAGTTTCCAATCCGAAGTGCTTGCATACGGTGTTGATGATTTCATCGACAGTCACTGCCTTGCTTTCGCTGTTCACTACCTTGCGGACGATACGTTGCGTCAGTTCCAGGTCTATTTCTTTATTGTATATGGTGGAATGCGCCATAATGGAAATGACGATGCCCTCCAGGTCACGTACACTGTCGCCCACGTTCTCTGCAATATAGTCAATCACTTCCTGGGGGAACTGCAGGCCGTCACGGTGTATCTTGTTGCGCAGAATGTTCTTGCGGAGTTCTACGGTAGGTTTCTCCAGCTCAGCCACCATTCCCCATTTAAAACGTGTAATCAGACGCTCTTCCATGCCCTGCAGCAATACCGGTGCACGGTCGGAAGTGAGGATGAGCTGCTTGCCGTTCTGATGCAGATGGTTGAAGATATGGAAGAATGTATTCTGCGTTTTGGTCACGCCGGCAAATTCCTGAATATCATCAATGATTAGAATATCAATGGTCTGGTAGAAGTTGATGAAGTCGTTAGTCGTATTGTTACGTACGGAATCGGTGTATTGCACTTGGAATAGGTGTGCAGATACATACAATACCCTTTTCTCCGGGTATAGTTCCTTGATTTTGGTTCCGATAGCATTGGCAAGATGGGTTTTGCCTACACCTGATGCTCCGTATAGGAACAGCGGATTGAAGATTGTTTTAGCCGGATTGAGAGCGACAGCTTCTGCAACGCTGCGCGACAGCTTGTTGCTGTAACCTTCGATGAAGGTTTCAAAGTTGTATTCTGGATTAAGGTGCGGGTCAAGTTCGGGGACGGGAATCTGCGGAATCCTTTTGTCCATCACTTGTTTTTGCGGTATGATGGTACGCTGTGTAGACTCCAGGTCGACGGTTTTCCGCGAGCTCTTGTCCACCATTACGTTATACATCAATTTAGTTCCCTCACCAATGACCTTATAGAGAGTCTTGCGCAACAAATCAACAAATTTGTCCTCCAAAAACTCATAGAAGAACTGGCTGGGTACTTGTACGACCAGCGTTTTGTCTTCATATTTTAAAGGTATGATGGGAAGAAACCATGTTTTGTATGTCTGCTCCGGAACATTGTCTCTGATGATTTCAAGACAGCGGTTCCACAGCCCGACATGATCTATTTCACTCATAACGGCTATAAATACATTTATTAATTAAGCATAACTTCTACGATTGCAAAATTGGCAATCTTATTCGAGAAAAACAAATCCTTTTTTTCTTGCGTTTTTAGGGAAAGTAATAAGCTCTTTACTTTCAGCTACTTATCGGTTACTATGAGTATACTCCTTATATAAGGTGTGTTGCATTTATCTAATACTTTGTCATATAGTGGTTTATGTAGCTTTGCGTCTCTTGTTTTCTTTCTGTGCCCAGAGCAGGAAAAAGCCCTTTTTCGCTCCTTGTATAGAGCAAATGAGGGCTTTCCTTTTAATTCCTTTATAGACTTGTTATTTAGACAAAATCTATATAACGTCCATCTTTTACTTATCTTTCTTGCCGAATAGGGAGAAATGGACGTATCGTTTCGGATGCGATTTCAAGTCTTCCAATAAACTTGCTGCGTTGGCAGTGGTGGCGTTCAGATTATTATATAGAGAAGGGTCGTTTAGCAAAAGTCCGACGGTATTGTCTTTCTGGTTCAATTTGTCTGTAATCATTTTTACATTGTTCAAAGTTGCGTCTACCTTTTGCATGGCGGCAGCATAATCTATCTCCTTTAAGTCGTTGGAAATGAGTGCAAAGTTGTCTCCAATGGTATTGAGCTTGCCGGTCAGTTGTGGAATATCATCCTTCATTAGAGTTTGCAACTGGCGGCTTGTGACGGCCATACTTGCTGTTAAATCTTGTACGTTATGCAAGGTTGCAGGGATGGCGGGGTCGGCTAGTATGACATTTAAGGATGCGAGGATGGAATCCAGCTTGGGCAGCATCTTCTCTACTTGCGGCATCATGGTGGCAACTTTTTCCATCATTCCGTTGTTCAGCACGCCGGGGATTGTGTCTCCAATCTGGTATTTCTCCCGTGGGTTATTGGCAAGCAGCAGGTTCATCTTTACGCCGCCAAGCATTTCGGCTGCCAGTTCTGCCGTACTTCCTTTGGGAATGCGCAGCTCTGGGTCAACATCTATTTCGGCAACGACTTTGCCCGGTTGGGTATAGTCGTAGTACAAGTCGCGGACAATACCCACGCGGAAGCCGTCGGCAAAGACCGGGCTGGATTTTGTCAGCCCATTGACATTCTGGAATTTCACGTAGAAATAGCTGGAGGGCTTGAACATATTTATCCCTTTCAGGTAGTTGATGCCGTATACCAATATGCAAAGTGCAGCTATGCCTGCTATTCCTATTCTAACTTCTTTTGTAATATACTTCATGATGTATCTTTTGTTATTTATTTCTGTTCTTTTTAAATTCGCTGATGGCTGTGTTGACGTTTATCTTTTCTCCATTCTTGAACGCAATGATGAATGCGTCCTTGAATTTGTCCGTAATGCTACGTTTGCTGCGCAGCACCTTGTTGTAATCGGGTGATGCGCCGTACGTATATTTGTAGATTCCGCCTTCTTTATAATAATCCACGTCTTTCAGTCCTTTCAGTCTTTTGTCATTCTTGGCCAGAGGACGTGAAGAAGTGAGTATCTGTATCTTAAACACGATGCCGCTCTGTTCTGTTTGGGAAACGGCTGCATTTTCTGACCTTTGCGGGCGTTGGGCAGCTTGGTTACTCTCCGCTTGAGGTGCATTTTTCTTTTCCGGTGTCGCTGTAGCTGCGTTGCCTTCTTCTTGAACGGGCTCGGGTACATCCTCCGGAAGAATGGTATTGCTGCTTCCGTTCAACCGGATTTCCTGCTCGCGCTTATAGGTGAGGAAAGCGCGGAAGATACCGTTGGCAAGTGAGGTGGTTCCTGCTTCAGTGTTCAGGTACCGTTCCTCTTCCGGTGTGGAGATGAATCCGAGTTCCACCAGTATGCTTGGCATGGCACTGGCCTTCAATACCAGAAAACCTGCCTGGTGCACGCCCCGATCTGTACGTTTGCAGGTTTGGCGGAAATGCTTTTGTACGAGGGAGGCGAGGTGCACACTCTGTGACATGTATTTGTCTTGCATGAATTCGAAGATGATGTAGGACTCTGCCGAGTTGGGATTGAAGCCGGCATACCGCGTCTTGTAGTCGCTTTCGTAGAGGATAACGGCATTTTCGCGCTTGGCTACTTCCAGATTGGCATCCGATTTTGCCAGACCCAGTGTCCAGGTGGAGGCTCCTTTGGCCGTCCGGTTTTTGGCCAGGGCATTGGTATGTATGGAGATGAACAAATCAGCTTTGGCGTTATTGGCAATTTCAGCGCGCCGGTCCAGGGGGATGAATATGTCCCGGTCCCGCGTATAGATAACTTTTACATCAGGGCAGTTCTTCTTGATTTGTTTGCCAAGTTTGAGTGCTACATTCAGGTTGATATTCTTCTCTTTGGAAATTTTTCCCACTGCACCCGGGTCGTGTCCACCGTGTCCGGGGTCTATAACGACAACAAAGTCTTTCGCTTCAGCGCTGCCACTGCAAAAGGGGGAGATAAGCAGCCCTAAGCATATACTTATATATAATATGTATCGTCTGTATAGTTTCATATAATTGTAGCAAAGACAATGCTTCCTTTTCGCTTGGCAAATGTAGTGGAAATTTATAGAAAACTAATGGATTATGTTCAGTTTTATTGTTCTTCTTCTCATTTTTAGTGTAATTAATGTCTGTGTTTGAGTAATTAGTGGCTCAATGTATTGATAATATGCGTAACTTTGCGGCAGATAATTAAAATAGCAAATCAAGTATGCTGGTTCGTTTTATAAAGAACTGGACGTTGCCTTTGGCAATGCTTGCCGGTACTTTGGGATATTTCTTTTTTGCAGACATTCCTTTTGTGGCGCCTGCCAAACCTTATGTGAATGGGTTAGTGGCTTTCCTGACTCCGCTTTTGATTTTTTCCCAACTTCTGCTCACTTTCTGCAAGGTGGAGGTGCATGAACTGAAACCCAAATCGTGGCATGGATGGTTACTGCTGTTCCAGACGGTTTCTTGCTTGATTGTTGCGGTATTGTTGGTGTGTTGCCCTATGGAGGAGGTCTACCGGGAAGTGTTTGAAGGTGCAATGGTCTGCCTCATTTGTCCCACTGCAACCGCTGCGGCTGTCATTACCGGTAAACTGGGTGGAAGTGCATCCAGCCTGACGACCTATACGTTGTTGTCCAATCTTCTGGCAGCTGTGGCTGTTCCTTTGGTTTTCCCGTTGGTGGAGCCTCATGCTGACATTACTTTTTTTGTTGCATTCCTGAAAATTCTGAGTAAAGTCTTTCCATTGCTGCTTTGTCCTTTCTTGCTGGCATGGTTTCTGCGTGCGTTTGTGCCGAAGGTGCATCATTTTCTGTTGGGTTTCCATGATGCAGCCTTCTATTTGTGGGCGGTAGCTCTTGCCATTGTCTCAGGGCAGACGGTACGTTCATTGGTCAATAGTGATGCACCGGTATTTGTTGAACTGCTGATAGCCCTGGCGGGACTGATAACCTGCTGTATACAATTCTATTTGGGAAAGAGAATCGGCGGTCATTATGGTGAGCGCATCAGTGGAGGGCAGGCGCTGGGGCAAAAGAATACGGTGCTTGCCATCTGGATGGCATATACTTATCTTAATCCGTTATCTTCCGTCGGTCCGGGATCGTATGTGCTGTGGCAGAACATCATCAACAGCTGTCAGTTGTGGAAAAAGAGAAAAAATGAGATAAAATATTGAACATAAGATATTGATATTTAGTATTTTATATTTGTTGAATGTAATTTCCTTTATTTTCCTTATTTTCTTGTTTAGTCTAATAAATGCCTTTATTTTGTTACTATTTTGTTACCTGTATTCATTGAAGTAACAAAACAAATCGCTATATTTGTATCGGTAACAAAATAAGAACATAATTATGGCGAAGAAAAAACAAGAAGTTAAATTGAAAGAACCTGTAAGGATTAGATTCAAGCAGCTTGCCAATGGCAACCAGTCTATTTATTTGGACTACTATACAGGTGATGTTATTAGAAAAGAAAATTATGTTGGCGGTAAACGGCAATATGAATTTTTGAAATTATACCTTATACCCGAAAAGACAAGAGAGGATAAGGCAAAGAACGAAGCTACGTTGGCTCTTGCAAAAGCTATTCAAAGCAAGCGGATAGTAGAGTTGCAAAATGATGCACACGGCTTTCAGAACACCAACAAGTCAAAAGCGAATGTGATTGATTATTTAATGAACATGAGAAGCCAATCTAAAGAACGTGGCAGCTTGAACTATGAAAAGACCGTTGGTAATACCATTCGTGAACTAAAATTGTTCAGAGGGGATTATATCGCTTTTCGTGATATAGATAAGGACTTCTTGAATAGCTTTGTGGATTTCTTGAAACAAGCGAAGAAAGCAAGCAAGTTTGGTTTGTTAAAGGCTGGGGGTGTATTAAGTAATAATTCCGTTATTGCTTACTATGGGGTGCTGCGTACCGCTATAAATAGAGCCTATAAAGAGGGGATTATTACGGTCAATCCAACGAAAGAGTTTGATTTTGCCAGTAAGGTAAAAGCGGAAGTCAGCCGCAGGGAGTATTTGACAATAGAGGAATTGAAGCGGCTTATCGGGACAGAGTGCAAGTATGAGATAATGAAACAAGCCTTTCTTTTCAGTTGTTTGTGTGGGCTGCGTGTAAGCGATATAAGAAAATTGAAGTGGAACGATTTGCAGAAAAGCGGTGAAAGAATAAGAATTGAAATAAAGATGCAGAAAACAAAAGAACCGCTTTATCTGCCTATATCCGATGAAGCGTTAAAGTGGTTGCCGCAACAAAATGAAGCAAAAGGCGATGATTTGATTTTTCCTTTGACGCATGAGGGAACTATAAATAAAATACTTCAAAAATGGGCGAAAGACGCAGGGATTATTAAGCATATCTCGTTTCACACGTGAAGACATTGTGATTTATTCTTTCCTCTGAAAATGAATAGATTGCAAAGCATTATTCTTGATAGGTAACGATTTAGAAACGAGCGAGGCTCTGTATTATGTCTTGTTTTGCACTAATCAAAAGAACACTTTTCTTAAATGCAAAGGTAATATTATTTTTGAGAATTGAGAGGCTCAAAAATAACTATTAAAGATTTTTTAGCGCCCTCGAACCCATGAATGCATTTTTTATTTGCTTGCGGATATTTATCGAAAGTATTTCTTTAGTATTGTTTCTCCTATAGCTATGGTTTCACGTTTATTTTTTCCCGTTGTTTGAATTACCATCCCATATCCTGCATCTGTTCCTACTAATCTTATGTGTATTTTACCATCATCAAAACATTCTTCTATAAAATTCTTTCCACTTGGATTAAATTCCAAGGAATTGATAGCAGATATAATAAAATCACAATTACGTAATCGATTCCATAATGACACCAATTTATCACTACCGTGGTCGTCTCTAAATTTACACGGTTTCTTTTCTGGCAATATATTGCATTTTTTAAGATTTAAAGGCGTTCGCTGTTCTATGAATAAATGAATGGCTTCAATCTCAGATGATTCTGGCGAAACAACATTCAACACTTGTCCTGTTTTTCGTTCATCTTGGATATTTCTGATTGTATAAGAAGATTCTTCCCATTTAGAATGGGTACAAAGAGAAATCACTATAGTGTCAAGCAAATAAGCCGCGGTGAATCCTTCTCCCACGCACCAGGCATCGTTGACTTTTACTTCAAAATCTTCATTTACATATCTCTCTTCTGCCTGTGTATCTGAATCTAAATAAGGATTTCGAGCCGTTGTAAGAATCAGATTAAACAAGGTTCTGCCATTCGGGTCATTGCGAAGATCAAATATACTTCGCAAGTTTTCCTTGTCTAAAGACGCAATGCCATGTTCGTATCTAATACCATTGAATCCTTTTGTTTTCAACGCTTTTATAGTCTTTGCGTAATTTGAAAATATCAGAAATGAATTTTCGTTATTATCCTTATCAAGAAAACTCAATTCATTAAAACAGACTTGTCGATTGAAAGAATCCATGTGATATACTTTATATTAATTTCATCAATTGATTTTCCCATTCGTCAATGAAATCTTGCGGATAATCGCTCAACTCTCCATTAACTCCTATCTTTATCTGATTATTTATAGTGTAACTCTGATCCTTTTCAATTTTTTTACTAAAATAGTTAATACAAACCTGTTTAGGACATATGATTTTTTCTTTTACAGCCACACGTAATCCATTTACAATATGGTCACTATGAGTTTCGACGAATAGTTGAATGCCAGCAGTAGCGCATCTTGCAATTAATTCTCCCATTTTAGCCTGCCCCTTGGGATGAAGATGCGCTTCAGGATTTTCTATGATAATCAATTTATGAATACCACTTAAGCATGCGATAACGACAGGCAGTATATAGGATATACCGAAACCAACATTTGTAGGGCGGAATAGATTTGTTGATATCGTGTCAGTTTGAAACCCATAAGATACGACGACTTTATCTATTTGAGGTAATTCCTCTGTCGTAATATTGATTCCTGGACTTATCACTTTCATCCATTCTTGAACTTGGTCTAATAATTTATTTGAAGAAGCGGATTTAAGGCACATTGATTCTGGAACAATTAGGGAATCACCATACATTGACAAAAAATGCGCTGCAAGTTCTCCATGGATGCCTATTGTGTGGTTATTCGTCACTTCGTCATACGACATTTCATATGCGGTTGCTGGAGACATTCGTTCTGCATTCAAAAAAACAAAATCAGTCGTAAATAGAGGTTGATTAAATATCTCCGAATCCACATGATATTCTGTTTGATTGAGGACATCGCTTTTCGCAGAATACATGTAACTTACATTTAAAGAATCTTCTTTTTCATCCTTGCCTTTCGCAAAACCAAGATTAAAGTGGATTTTTTCGGTTTCTGCAAAATTATATAGAGCATCTTTACCACGCCCTATCTCAACCATACTCCCATTTAGACTTAATTGCTTTAATCTAGATTTCTTACTTTGGCGAAGAAGTAACAAGGATTGTATAACTGTTGATTTTCCCATCCCGTTCAACCCCATAAATAGATTTAAAGAGGTCGGAGCAAGCATCAACGATTTGATGGATTTAAAATTGTCTATATTAATCTTTGTAATCATTGGATAGGCATTTATATAAAATTTCATGAACTTTATTGTAACGATAGTTTACTCTTCCTTTATCGCCTGTCGCCGATGTTATAGCAGCCACAAACGTATCGTCACTATTCATAAGCTTGATAAATTCCTGAAAAATATCATTTTTACGTGAAACTGCGCGTTTGTGTTCTTCCATCGAAAGATTTGCCAATTCTACACTCCATACTTCAAAAAGTGCTTTGTTTATAGGTTTTCTTCTTTCTTCTGTTGAATATACCTTTCGGAAAGCCCATTTATTAAATATGATTTTTGATAATTTCATAGCTTGATCAAAAGCAGTTAATATATTATCAAGTTCAGATTCTGTTTTTGTATTAAGTTGCGCCATTGATGAAGTCATAAAAGTATCAAGATCAGGCTTATATCCTTTGGAACCATTCAGATAAAAAGCAAGAAAGCGAGTAACGAATTCTCGGTCAAGCATCCGATCGGTAGCAATAACATTTTGCGTTGCTTCTTTAAAGGATTCAAGACATGCTAATTTTGCAACAAATTTAGAGGGGATACCTTGGTTCAATGCATGTCTAATTTCTTGTGGTTCTAAGACAAGCCCTCCTGTATTGATTCGTTTAAAAATATTAAACTTAACATCAGCGGGTGTGCCTGGATTGATAATGTATGCAACAATCTCTGTTTCCTCTATCATTCTACGATAGTTACGCGGAAGTTCCGAAAAGGTTTTGCCACTAATATTTTCCAAAAATTCAAGACCTTGCAATCGTAGACTTTCATCAACCACAAAGTTCTTTATGGCAGAAAGACGTTGCAAACCATCAACAACAAGCCATTTTTCATCTTCTGTTCCATCAAAATAGAATGCTGGCAACGGAAGTTTAATAAGCATAGATTCTATCAATCGGCTTTGTTTATCAGGTGTCCATAAATCACCTTTACGTTGGAAATCCGGAGCCATATCTATTTCGGATTCTCGTATTCTCTTAATAATGTTATCAAGAGACATTGTCTTGCTTTTTATATTGATTTCCTTTGGATTAAAAGGTTTTTCAATAGGGGCATCAGAATCATTCGTAGATACAGAAGACTCCTCTTCAACTTTGTATGATTGAAGAAATTCTTCTGCTTCATGTCGTTTTTTTAATTCCTCTGCATCAGAAGGTATAATGTATTGACAATCTATATCCATAGCACTTATTTTATGCCGCAAAGATAGCGAAATTCAGCGAATTACGGGTTATGTTTGTTCACATTTGTACTTCAATCCATACTCTTTCCGCTTTTTATAGAGTGTTTCCTGTAAAAAGTGAGCCACAACGACACAATTACCGTTCCAATATGTATTCTTTTAAGACCATAGGAAATTCCCAATCGTCTTTGTGCAAATTATAAAAGCCGAATGCTTGTTTTTGAATAGTGTTTAGGGCATTTGTTTTACTTTTACGAGCATCTTCATATTGCTTTCTTTTGGCAGCAGCATCAGATACACGAGGAATGGATATGCCTGTTGAATTATCTTTATAAGAAAGACACATTACAGGAACGGCACCGTTAACAAGGGCAAGCACAAATTTACAGGTTTCTGAATCCACCTTGGCTACATACACTGCCGTTATAGCATTAGCAATAGACAAAGCTCGTTTTGAGTTAGATACTATTCGATACTCATTTTCTTCTCGCCATGTGCTTTGTTTAGTAAAAAAGAATCTTAATTGATTATCGACAATCCATTTTTCTACGTCGTTTCTTGTGGATAAATCAGCTGGGACATCTATTGAAGTAGCAACATTTTCCTCGTAAGATATTGGAGCATGTAAGCAACCATCACTTAAAGGCAGTTTGTCAAAATCTAATTCAATACAGACACCGGTAGTTTTATCTGCGTAGTACCCCCACATCATCGAGGACATACAACCTTTAAGATAACTATCGTAATCCATTGTAAGGCTAATTTGTTTATAAGCATAACGCCCATCTTCAATGGCACCAGCCAATGGAAGTTTCTGCGGATTCAAAAAGTTCCATTGGACAGTTTGCTCGATTAAATCATTAACCTTGCGTACATCAGCAAAGAGTAACTCTTTTGAGAGCCAAATTTTTACAAATGTATCAAACGAAGTAAAATGATATAAGTGTTTCCGCTTTTCTTTATCTGTAAGTGCTTCACCGGGATATTTACCATTGCAAGTCCATGTTGGCATATTGTATATTATATAAGGTGTGTTACTTTGATTTTCTTATAATTTTTACCGGATAATCCGAGACCAGCGAGAGTGGTGTCTTTGATGATAAGCTCGCCTTTCTGCAAGGATGTAATCTCGCTCTTGATTTCCTGAAACTCACGACCGCTCACACCGAACAGGTCTTTGATAACGCCGTCGGCTATACTCTGTTGCTTCATGATGAGCGGATATTGGGCGTTGGCGTAGAAGTCGAAATGCTTGCTCTTGAACTGATCCATATTCTGCGTAGCGAGAATAATGGAGAGACCCTTGTCTCGGCCAACGGCAATAAGACGTTGCAGCGGCTTATTGTCAAAGTCGAGCATATAGTGGGCTTCGTCAATGATAGTGAAGTGGCGTATCTGTACGCAGTCTTCACTGACAACCTGTCTCGGAAGTTGGTCATATATATTGTTCAGCTTCGAGATGACAAAGTACACGATAGCCTTGGCAATCGGGCCGTCTTTGGGGAACTGGTGCATATCTACGATGAAACATTCATCAGTAAGGCAGACCTTGTCTGAATCTTCAAATAGACGGTTGCGCACCAATTGTTTGAGGATAGACGAAATGCTGTCATCCTTGTCAGCATTCTGCATCAGAGCCCGATACTCTTTGAGCATCAGCTCAAATGTTATAGGTTTACCCTGCGTTTCCTTATATGCGTTGACGATAGCCTCGCTGAGTCGGTTGCTCATGTTTGCGCTGAGAACGCCTCGGTCAATAGCACAAAGAGCATTGGCCATTTCGGTAGAATACAGGTTGATTTCGTTGAGCGGTCTGCCAGAGAAGTCCTTGAAGGGGCTGAAAGGCAACGGCTCTTTGACCGGGTCAAGAATTGAGGAACGGTCAACATCGAACAAAGCGAGCCAACTGTTATTGGCAATATCCGAGAACTCGCCCTTGTAGTCGAACAGGAGGAAGTTCACGGGATAAGGCGAGTCAGTGGAGATATTGCGGAACTGCTGAATTATCACTTTGAGCAGGTTCGTTTTGCCGGAGCCGGTAGAACCTGCGATGATGATTTGCGCATTGGTAACACTGCGACCGTTGATGTCGAGCGTCGCCTCGACATTATCGGAATACTCGCCGATAAGAAGTTGAAGAGCAGGAACGGTATCTGTGGAGCGACCACCGCGAGTTTCTGCATACAGGAAAGAGTTGAGGTTGTTGTCCTCCATCAGATATTTCAGACCGCGATAAATTTCCTGCGCCACAATACGAGCGACAGTTCGAGAATTGCGCCAATCAACATCGCAGTCTTTGTAACGGAGTTTCAGGAGAGCGGAAAATAGCGACCGTTTGTTGTCTTTGGTGAAGAAACTTGGCTGAATACGCTGGCTTGTCTTACTCAGTTGAATATCCGAAAGGTTATCAACCGAGCGTTTGTCAGTGAGGTTAAGGCTTGCGATTAAGCAAATGCGCATAACCTTATTCAACGTCAGTATTACTGATTTACCTTGTCCTAACTGGCGCGAAAGGTTAATCTTGTTTTCCAAGATTTCTTTCAGCGGCAGAATATCCTCGATTATGTTTTCAGCCTGTGTGAGGTTGTCTAATACTACTTCCATTGCTTAATCGTTGAGTTGGATTTCGAAATAACCGTCCTCGACGGTGGTGTTCTGAGCCTCGATGTTTCGTTTGAGCGTGTATGAGCGCGAGACGAAAGCCTCGATTTTTCGATAGTCGCTGTCCTTGCGTATCTCCGAAGTTGTGCAAAGAAGAATAGTCTGGTCGGCGAGCGTGGGGAAATACTCATCCATAAGCACGTCGCGGCTTTCTTCATCAAGCACACCCATCACCGTGTCAATCATAACAGGAGGATTATAGTCGCCGAGGTTGCGGAGCACTTTCAGGAGCACCTGAATAAAGATTTGCTTCGAGGCAGCATTAAGCTGATTGAGCGATATTTCATTTCCTGCCTTGTGGAACAGTCGGATATTGAAATCCTGCATATTGTCTGACAGTTCGACACGCGAGATATATCCCTTGTAAGATATGAGCAGCTTGTTAAGCTGTTCGCGCATATCTTCCTCAATCTTTTCTTTCTTGCGGCGGAGTAACGAGTTAACAACGTCGTCAAAGAACGGTTTAAGGACAACGAGCGTGTCATATTTGATGTCAGGTTCCTGCTGAATCTGAACGTCGATATTGTGGATTTGGCGTTCAAGTTTCTTGATGACAGCGGCTCGCTCGTCATATTCTTTTTTCAGAATTTCGAGACGCTTCTTTGCATCCTCAAATTCCTTGATGATTGTTGCGTTGCCACCCACGAGGCTGCCTTGGAGTATATTGACCTGACGAGTTTGGTTTTCAAGAAGATCCAAACGAGTCTCAACATCTTTGTGCATTCTGTCCAGTGTGATGAACTCGTTGACGGCGTTCGCCTTGACGAGGTCCTGCAGGGCTTCAAGCTCCAAATCATCAAGGAAAGCGTACTTATCTACGCTCTGCAACTGCTTCTGCGACCGCTGCACATAATCTACAATAGCCTCTGAATCCACATCATCGGGACAGAGGACTTTGCTCTTCATGTAGGAGATGATTTTCGCGGTAACATCCTTGATTTGTTCCAGAGAAAGCTGTCCTTGCTGTTCCTGCGACAGAGATTTTTTATGACGCGAGATAGCATCAATTTCAGGAGTGATGCCTTCTGCGAGCTTCGGGAAGAATATGTTGATTTCGAGCGTTTCAACAACGGACTTGAGCTGCGAGTTATAACGAGTGGCAAGGTCGTTGGTTTCCCGGATGCTTTGCTCCAGTCCGTCGATTTTACGTTGCGTTTCGGTATCGTTCTTCACGCCCTCTTTGGCTGTATCGTAGCTTTCCTGCATAGCGACGATGAGCTTATAGCATTTATCCTGTTCTGCGAGATTGATTTCTTGCTGAGTTTCAAGGTCTGCCTTTTGAGCGCAGAGTGAGTTGTACTCGTCCTGCTCCTGCTGGGCCTCAAGGCGGCGAGCCGCCCATTCCTGCTGAACGTGTTCTGAGGCACGTTTCATTTGCAGGTATTTGTTGAAGCCCATCACGCTCTCGATATTTTCACGGATAATCTGAGCGAACACGTTTTCTTTGAGAAGTTCGCTCGACTGCATGGCATCGAAAAGAAAATACTTCGAGAGTTCCTGCGGCAGGTTGGCTTTGATAATCTTGTTGACCTGCTGCTCCTGCTCTGCGCGTATAGCCATAGGCGTAGCCGTGCCATAGACAAATGGTGTTCCGTCCATATTGAGCGAAACGCTTTCAACTGGCATATCGCTTGGATTAAGAATATATGTGCGTTTCAGCACATATTTCTTTTTCTGACCAAGCACCAGTCCCTCAAATGTAAGTTCGAGGGAGATTTCGGGCTTGACAGTACCGATTGCTCCGTTGTTTAGCAGTTCTTTGAAGTGCTCTTTGTCTTTGATTTTCAAGCCATACAATGCACCACAGATTGCCTCGAACAAGGTGGTCTTACCGCCGCCGTTCATACCGCCAATAAGAATAATCGGGCGGTCGCTCTTGACCGACAAATCAAGGTCAAGCGACAGATAGGTCTTATAATTGCGTATCTTAATGTTCTTGATAATCATTGCTGCCGAATAAGTTGGATAGCGTCACTAATAACTTTCTCGGCGTCGCTGTCGAGCATTTCGATTTTATCAACCTTTGAGGCGTGATACTTGCGGAGGATTTCTTCGCTGAGCCAGTCAAAGTCGATGTTGTGCTTCTCGCAAAGAGACTCGATTAGGTCGAGGTCTTCTCTGCGTATGCCATAGTGCAGGAATTTTTGGTCTAATCCTTTTGCCATAGGTTAGAGATATAATTGAGGGTCAAAAATGTCCCAGTTAGTTGTATCGGAAGTGCCGAGTTTCAAATCGAGCGGTGCAGGCGAATAAACCCAGTTCCCGTGATTGTCGGGAACGATAACGCCGCCATGCAGTCGCTTCTTTTTGTTTTCCTCAGAGTGCATATAGTCGTAGAGTGCATTATGCTTATACGGTGCCTCCGGGTCGCTGTTCTCTGTCTTGGTGTCAAAAAGGAATATGTCGCCGTTCTTCATGCGGATTATGTAGTCCACATAGAACAGAGCCTTTTCGCCTTGCGAGTTGGTATAGCCTATTGAATAGTGGGCTTTACCCTGGTCGCCGTTTTTATACCACCACTCAATAGCATTCTTGTTTTCTTCGAGGAATACTTCAAAGTCGTGTTCCGTGAACGATGAGTTGTTGTAACGCATAAATGGCAGAAGTGCGTGGTCTGCCATTTCGGGATGCTCGGTAAATGAGTCTATGGGATAAGCTCGTTCAGCAGGAAGCGACCAGTCGTAGTGCATAAAAGCACGGCGTTTTGCTTTCATCTGACGAATGCGGAGGATTTCTGCATACTTTTGAATTGCCTTGGCAATCACTCGCTCAAACTTCGGGCGGTTATGATGCACATTGTCATTGGAGAGTATAATCTTCATGGCATCATACTCGAATACCTCAAAGAGTTCTTCCATAACATCTTTGAGGCATCCGGCCAATGTCTTGACACTGCGTTGCTCGAAGTCGTTGCCGAGCAGTTTCTTGCAGAACGCGAGGAACATCTGCGTCAGGTCGGCAACATTGAATATATAGGAGGCTTTTGACTCAATGAGCTTCTGTCCGATTTCGCCTGTCATTTCAAGGTCGCGGACAACATCAATGCTGACGTTCTTAACGGCAAAGTTGATGTTGCGCTGAGTCTTAGCGGCCTGTATGTTCTTATAAGTTACGCTTGTAGTATCAACCTCCCAGTCAGTTTCTTCCCCCTCACCGAAAAGCATTTCTTCGGTGAACAGCGAAAGTTGCTGACTGCTTAAATCCCATTCGGTAACGAATGTATCTTTCAATATCCTCTTAAAGTCTGTACCGAGGCGGTTTCGGTCAGACGATAGACGCTCACTGTATTCAGAATCAAGCACTACGTTGTTAATACCTGTGCGACGGAAAGCCACGACATTAGATGAGAGATAGTCCATATCGTCCTTGACGATTTCAACCATCTCTTTCGACAGGTTGGTATAGACGTAGCCTTGATTCAGACGTTGGTCGGTGTAATACTTTTGCTCCGGCATACGGAGAATACGTCCGACAGTCTGTGCCGAAAACTGGAAACTTCCGATTGTGCGGAAGATGAGCAAGACAGCGGCACGGGGGCAGTCCCATCCGAGAGCGATAGCCTGCTTGAAAAGCAGAGCCTCGGTCGGGTCGTTGGGCTGCTCTATTGTATTGAGGTTGTCAGTCTTTTCGCCCGACAACCAAATAGCGAGTTTGCCGTTGGCAACTGTAATGCCGTAGGCTTCGAGCGCAGCCAAGATGTCGTTCTTTACATCGGTATCATCTTTTGTCAACTTGTCGCTATCATCATTGGGTAGCTGAATAAGCAGCAGCGGATTGATATTAACTCCGAGGTCTGCGTATGCCTTGGCAAGTTCCTCGCGTTTCTGTATGCCGAGCCAAAGGAGGTGCTGATTGAGATTGCCGTGTGGGTCGTTGAAGTTAAGTGCCGGATTAAGGATGATGTTTTCCTTAATCATTTCTTCTTCAATGACCTTTTGGCGAGGCACCGTTACGCGCTCCTCCCCGACGGTGTCGGGAGTAGCGGAGATGCGGATTTCAAGTTTTGGGTTGATTTCACGCAGCACTTTCTCAGACTTCTTGGCATTCTTGCCGCCGAACTGGTGCTCCTCGTCGATGATGACAATGATAGGCACACCGCGTTCCTCCTGAGTTATAGCTGTAATATCATAGAGAGATTTTGAGGACTCGCCACCACGCACCAACAGATTGCGGTCTTTGTTGATACTTTCCCAGTTAACGAAAAGAATCTGTCCCGGCTGAATGCCCTCCGACTGTTCGAGGTCGTCGAACATTACAGGCTTCAGTGCGCAAGTCTCGTCAAAATAGTTGGAGAGCTTGAAGTAGCTCTGCTCATGCAGTTTGTTGGGGGCAATCCACATATATGCAGCTTCAATGAATGGTGCATCGGGACGTTCGCGCAGCTCCTCGTCGAGGCGACAGAGCATTTCCGAAGCCATGATTGTTTTGCCGGAGCCTGTGGGCGATTTGAAAACAAGTGTATGGCGGCTACCGTTAAGGCTGAGCAGGTCGATGGACTTGTTTACAAGCTCATCAATGGCTTTCTGCTGATATTTTATCTCTTTCATAGGTTGCCTCCTTCCTGATCGTAACCGTTATTGAAGTCGATAGTACCGTTAGATGTAGTCTCGATTTCTTCCTCAACGATGATTTCTTTCACGAGTTCATCAACTGAGAATTTGGGTTTGCGTTTCGGCAGCACTTTCTTGTATGCGTTATAGATAGCGTCGGGAAGTGCGCAGAGTGTCACATGGTCGCTGACCTCAGCGAAATCTGCCTCGTATGGGTCGGAGCCGTAGCTGAACACATACACCTTGATTTTACCCTCTCCGGGCATCTCCTTTATGATGTTTACGATGAACGGTATAGCCTGTTCATTATAAATCACGAGCATCCGCTTGTCTCCATGCTCAAAATACCGGGCGAAATTTGCGTTGAATTTGCGACCGCCAAACGGAGTTTCTGTATAAAGGTCGTTCTTGATGCAAAGCAAACCTGTGGATGCTTTCACAAGTTCACGCATATTCTTGTTGGTGCGTTCCTGCGGCAACAACTCTGTGCGGTAATAGCGGAGATTATTGTCGGAGAGTCCTGCCACATCCTCGCCCTTGGGCGTGGTGTAACCGTTGATGACGCGCTTGTTACGCTCGTAAGTTACATTCTCGCAAATACCGTTCTCATTGTTGGTACAGAGAATACAGGTACGCTTGCCGCCATCCTCGGCATTGAGCTGCATAGTGGCGTGGAGTGTCGTACCACTGCCAGCGAAGAAGTCGAGAATGGTGGCATTTGGTCTATCGTAGCTATTGGCTAATATCAGTTTCGCCACCAAATTAACTGGTTTGGAATATGAAAATGGCTTATCTCGCTGAAAAATTTCTTTTAAGTTTTCATACGCATCTTCATTCGTTGCGTTACATTCACGTCCATCAATGAAAGAAGGGAAAGCCTTTATTGATTCATTATTGTGGCGAATAACACGGACTTGAAAATTCTTTGTGTTAATAAGAATTTCCGTTCCGTTAGCAATTTCAGCGTCAAGGAAATCTTGTCCCCATACAAAAGGCGCTTCAATTGTGAAATCAGTAATAATTTTACCGTTTAGTACGGTAACGTCATTAAGTAACTTGCTTGCACTTGAACCTTTCCCGTACAATCCAGCCGGATAAGTACCATTAGGTAACTTTGATTTTACTGTATTTGCCTTAAAATAAAGAGGTTTAATTGAGTTTGTCCTTTTAATAATTGGTTGAGATTCTGAGTTACTTGGACGACCACCAAATAAATGAATATCATTTGATTTGCTATAAATAAGGACATACTCGGTAAGGGAAACAAGTTTGTTTGAAAGGAATGAACCTTTTCTTTTCTTAAACCAGCATACATTCCCGACAAACTTGCCTGAGAAAACATCATCGCAAAGCAGTTTCAGTTGAGCCTGTTCATTATCGTCAATAGAGATAAAAATGACTCCATTCTCCGAGAGAAGATTACGAGCAATTTTTAAGCGTTTTGCCATAAAAGAGAGCCACGTACTATGACGGAACTCATTTGCAGCATCTATGTACTTATCGTTATACATGAAATCTTCGTGTCCCGTGTTATACGGCGGATCAATATAGATTACATCGATTTTCCCGGCGTGAGTGTATGAAAGAGCGGTGAGTGCTTCGAGGTTGTCACCCTCAATCAGTATATGATTGGGGACGTCGGGATTGTCGGAGATAATTGCGCGGTCTGTGACTTCGCGCAATACTGGTAACTCGGTTTCGAGACGCTTCTCCACGTCTTCGGGTTTATCCTCCCACACCAAGCCGTATTTCTTCTGCGTATGGAGCAATTCAAGCAACGTGGACTTATCCTCGTTGCTTAAACCATCAAGGGCTTGTATTTTTTGAGCAAGTTCTGTCTTATTCATAAATTAGAATTTGCTCCGTCGCTTGCAAAGAGACGGAGCAAATTCCTTATATCATTGATATTGAGCTACATTTTGGTCTTTGGTAAATGTATTCGCAAAACATCTGATACTTCTTGCAAAACAAAAGCATAGCAATAAGTGAAGATTTTCAGCGTTTTATGACTTAAAAATCATTATTTTGCGTAATTTTGCATTATAATATCCGTCTCTTTGCAAGCGTTGGATAGATTTGCTAAACATTCACGGCTTCACAGCAAATCCAGTATTTTCTTATTGGCTTTATCCACTACAGCGGTATCCAACGATGCGAGATAAATCTGCGTAGTGTTCTCGGAATCATGTCCCATGCCCTCGCTGATGACAGAGATGGGTACATTACGGCTTTTGGCGACGCTTGCCCATGAATGCCGTCCGACATACATTGTCAAGGGTATCGGCAAGTCTAACTGCTTCCCGATTTTCTTCAGCAAATGGTTTACCCGGTGAAGTTCGTTGGCATATTGCTTCCGATAATCCTCGTTTCGTTTGGTGATAATGGGTAGCAGGTACTCTGTTTTGTTTATCGGATATTTGTCAAGAATTTCCTGCATACACTTTTCCCATTTGATAAACAGTTGTTGCCCCGTCTTACGTCTGCGATAGGAAAGTGTGCCATTCTGCAAGTCTTTCTTTCTTAGATAAGCCATATCAATGAACGACATTCCTCTGGTGTAGAAACAGAACAAGAACATATCACGGGCATAATCAAGGTTGGGTTTCAATGACAAGTCAAGTCCTTTAATACGCCTGATGTCATTAAGCGACAAGGCTCGCTTAATGGTTTTCTCTACTCCCGTATAAACGGATTTGAACGGATTCCGTTGTTTGGCCAATCCATCCTCCACCGCACGGTTATAGACCGCTTTCAGAATGCGCATATAAAAGGATATGGTATTGGGCGTATTTCCCCTGCCTTTCAAATAAGCCTCGTACTCAGCAAACAAATCTGCGTTAAGCTGGTCTAACAAGACCTCCTTGTCATTCATAAAGCCGCTGAAACTCCTGAGGGCAGCTGTGTAGGTTTCCGAGGTGCGTATCTTCCCCAAGCGTTTCAGCCTCGCTATTTGCTGGCTGAAGTAAGCGTTAAACAATAGTTCTTGCCTGTTGTCGTGAAAGCGCATGACTATATCATCCGTTACAAATGTGTCGGATTGGGATAACGCATGTATAATCTTATTCAGCCTGTCCTTGTCCCACTTGATGCGTGAACCGATTGAAAGCAGATAGTTGTTCCGCTCCTGTTCAGTAGATAGATGATACAAGACAACCGTTTCGGAATGGCAGTCCCATTCCGAAGCGAAAAGTTTGTACTCAGTGTTTATCTGTCTGACCACACGGTTGTGGATGACCTGATAGTAGAGTGTACCCTCCCTGCCGTTCACGGTAGAGGGACGAAACTTGACCTTTACCGATGCCATATCAATCAGATTTTGATTTGATACTTTCCTGCATCAGACTGTCGGAAGCCGCTTTTAGGGATGTTTCATATCCATTTGCCTGCTTCCGCACCCATTCGATGGCTTTCTCATCTCGGTGGATGTCGAACACCTTGTTCAGCCAAAGTACATCATTGGCATCACATCCGCCCCATGAGCGGATGACACGGAACTTCAACGCATCATCGACATACTGCCTTTTGGATTGCCATTGCGCAACATTGCCCCACAGGGATAAGGCACATACTGCACCCAACCCCACAACGAAAGACAAGACCTTGCTTGACTTGATGTCAAAACTATGCCGATGGATATGTTCCTGCGCTTGTAGCTCTTGTGGTACACCTTGTTCGTGTTGTTCGCTCTGCGACTTCTTAATTGTATCAAGTTGTTGCAGTATTAAGGTGGAAAGCTGTGCGTAAACCTTCCAGTGCTTATCCAACATGCCCTTAATTTCTCCAGATTGAGCCTTTGTCGTTTCCATAACAGCCTCCTTAATTGGAGATAAATCCGGTTTATGATTCTCTATTTGGGGGTGTTGCCCTGCCACGTTGAGCAACTCTTCCAACTTTCCGTTTATGCCTTTTAAGGCGGTCTTGATTTCCTCAAAGAGGATGAATACATTGTTGTCTGCCATAATTACCAATTGATTTTACGTTGTTTCTTCTTTTTCTTATTTCTCAGATATGGGTCGTATGGCTGTTGTTCCTCCGGCATATTGCTTGGAGAGAACAAGCCTAATGAGCCATTGATTAATTCGCCACCGACACTTGAAGTCGGGCTTATCTCTTCCCGATTAGTTTGCGGTTGAGGTTGCATCTGCCGTTCCTCGTAATTGTTACGGCTCAATGCCGCATCAATCTTGGAGTAACTGAATTGCCTGTCCACCTTGGAACCATTGAAACGGTAGCCGTTCATCGTAAAGACGATGCCTTGGATTTCATCCGTCTGTCCCTTGTATTTGAACTGCACATCTACACCTTGTTGTTCCAATCTTTCAAGCAGGATGTTCCAGCCTTTGCATCTGCCGACCTCTGTTTTCAGGATTTGGTACAACTCATATCTTGTCTTATCCGGCTCACGCAGTCGGTCAATCTTCACCTGTTCCTTGCCATTGGCGAAATGCAGCCCGTACTTCTTGGTAAGTTCCTTACAGATACGTTCACTGCGGAATCGGTCGTTCCTGTCGGATATGGTCTTGCCATTATTGTCGATGCGGTTGAACGCGATATGAAGATGCGGATGCTCTTTGTCAAAGTGCCGTCCGATGATGTACTGCGTATCCTTGATATCCATCCGTTCCATATATTCCCGGGCAATCTGTGCCATGACCGCATTGTTCAGCCGTGGTGTATCTTCCTTTGAGAAACTCAATGCGATATGCCCGACAGCCTTTGCCACCTTCGGATTCATCTGTGCCTGACCGATAAATCCTTGTGCTATTGTGTCGTTATTTTCCAGAAACAAGCCATCTGAATCTATGATTTGAGTACCTTTCTCATCGTTCAGTATGTAGTAAACCACACCCTTGAAGTCCGAGCCTTTCATGATTTTTGCTATCATAGGCGTATCCGGTTTACAAGATTGTCTATCTCTATCATCAGTGTGCGGCAAGTAACAAACACGGAGGCATAGCCCTCGGCATTCGCCTTCCGTGCCAGTTGATTCAGATTGTTTGCCATGCCACATAGTTTGCGGATAAGGTCGCCATGCTCTTTCGAGAGCCGTTCCTTCACACCACCCTTTGTAATGCAACCACGAATGAACTCGCTGGCTGAAACGCCTGCCGACTTTGCTTTGGATTTCAACAGATAATAGTCCTCCGTTGCCATCTTCACCGTGATACGGTATTTCAGTTTCTCGGTAGCTCCTTTGACGGGACGACCGCCCTTGTTGGTTCGTGCCCGTCCGTTCTCCTTTACATTGTTCTTTCTTTTTTCGTTGTCCATAAATATTTGTTCTTTAGTTTAATCACTGATTGTAATAATTGTATATAAGATAGACCAACGGGATGTGCCTTCCCTGCGAGGTTTGAAGCGGGGCAAGTGGTTTCGGTCTGCCCGAAACATAAACTTGCCCCTCCAAACTTCGTTACAAGTGATTTAGAGCATCTCTGAAAGATACCCTAAAGACACCCGGTCGGTCTTGTCTTAATTCCTACAATTTACGCCATTGGTCAATGTCATTCTCGTAGGATGCCAGATGCTGACGGGCGAGGTTCTCGATAAGCCCTGACGCACTCATGCCTCTGCCTCCGAGACGACGGACAATCTCGTCCAGCCTGTCACGTACCTCTCCACTGACGAACACGGGCTTGCGGTCGGCAATCTTGGGCACTTGCAGATAGGTGGTGCGGTATTCGTCCAATGACAGCCTGCGCTGTTTGCTGCTGATGCGTCTGGCGATAGTCCGTTCCACTGGATTGTCGTCTGTATCTTCCACACTTATCTCCTGTTCGTGTATGCGAGTGTCCGACACTTCCGCCTGTGTTGCGGACGTGTCCAGTTCCGGCTCATCCAATACCGGAAAGAGATTGCCCGTTTCTGCAACAGGCTCTTGTTCTACTGCGGAAGATACCTCTTCCGATTTGTGTTCGGGCATGGAAGGCATATAGTCTTCCAGCTTGAAGTTCTTGAACGCTTCATCGTTCTCGATGTTTCTGAATTTCTTACTCATTTTCGTTTCTTGTTAAAGTGAATACTTGTTGGTCTGTATGCGCATAGTTGACCGTTTGTCGGGAGCAAAGTAAGAGGCTTTATCGCAGTCAGTCAAGGACTTGGATTCTGTTAGGCAATTTTGTGTAGTTTTGCATTATAGCGGTATGAATAATGGTGCGAACTTCTCCGATTTGCCGGATATGAATCAGAGGGAGGACAAAGATGATTTTAAGAGCGAATTTGAATTAAGCCCTTATTTTATTCTTGGCATTCTTGCAAAAATCCCCAATTAAGGTGCTAACAAAAAAATAGTACCCCGGACAACCTCTGCCATACCGGTGCCACATGCTGCCACTTTTGGAAAATCCATTGTCGGATAACGAATTATCTATTCCTTTGCGGCAAAAGAAACAATAACAGTAAAAAATAATGTATATGGAAATCGTATCAATCGAAAGAAAGACCTTTGAGGCGATGGTCACCAAGTTCGACCGTTTCGTCCACCGTATGGAAGCCATCTGCCAGCGGCACGGCGAAAAGAAAATGAGCGAGTGGATGGACAATCAGGACGTGTGCCGGATGCTGAACATCAGTCCGCGCACGTTGCAGACCCTGCGGGACAACGGCACGCTTGCCTACTCGCAGATAAACCACAAGACGTATTACCGTCCCGAAGATGTGCAGCGTATCGTTTCTGTTGTAGAGGACAGACGGAAAGAAGCGAAGTTCAAGGGACGGACAATATAAACCTGATACAATAGACAAAGTAGAATAACAGTACCCACTAAATCCAAAGTAATATGAACGAATTGATTAACAAAGACAACGAGTGGATAATCCACTTCATGGGCAGCCTTGACCGTCTGCTGGACAACTACGAGCGTCTGACCGCCAACTACCGCCCGACATTGGGCGGAGAGCGTTTCTTTACAGACAAGGAGGTATCGGCACGATTGAAGGTAAGCAGAAGGACGCTTCAAGACTACCGCAACGAAGGGCGTATAGCCTATATCCAGTTGGGCGGTAAAATCCTCTACCGTGAATCCGACATCGAACGGATGCTGAATGACGGCTACCGCTCCGCCTACCGACAGAGGGCTACTTGATTGGCTATCTGATTTTCTTGAAGGAGTGCAGTTTGCCGTCTGCCCTATAATTTGCGGCAGCAATGGACTTACAGCAAAAAGAAAAAGGGACGGTTTACGGGTGAAGCATTCAAATTCCGCTTCACTTGTAAACCGTCCCTAATTTTTCATCAGATTTCCCGTCAGTCGCTTGTTTCCGTTGCCGGATGCCTTTCGAGCGTATGGTTGGCAGAGGCAAGGTTTTCGGGCTGAATACGCTCCGCAGGAGGAAGATTCTGCCCGAAACGGCTTTGCCGCCCGACCTTGCCGCTGCCATCAAACCATGCGCTACCTTTGCATCCGTGCATCGGGAACAGGTAGCTGGCGGGATGAACTTCAACTATACCATCGGTTATGGCCTCTGCCACAGGATACAAACAATGTTATTGGATTCCCTTTCTTGATGGCGCTGATTCCATTTATTACAAACCGTCTGAACAATGCACTTTCTTTACTGCATATCCTAAATGCAACGGCTATAACCATTTCAAGGTTATAAACGTCATAACTGATGCCGTCCGATTGCTTGACATACCTCATCGTATTACATTCGTTCAACTCCTTATTCCTATATATCGTATGAATCGCTTTACGGATGTCACAAGAGAATACTCCAAATAAGTCGGCAATCTCAAATTGGGTCATCCATACGGATGCGGTCGGCATAGTGACCATACCCGTTTCACTGATTGTTATAATTCCTCTATCCATAATACACTGAATTGTTGTTGATTAGTTTCTGTTATTTGTCTTTTCGCCGGTAGATTGTTTCTTCCGGCGTTCCATCAGCTTGTCCATATCTTTTGAGATTTTATCATCGGTTATACGTGCATAGCCCTGTGTCGTTCGGATATTGGAATGTCCCATCATCTTGGCGATACTCTCTATCGGTATATCCGCTGAAATCAGGAACGTTCCGAAACTGTGACGACTTTGATGGTAGGACAAGTTATCCTCTTTCCCGATGATTACGCCCAACTCATGAATTTCAAACCACAGGGCATCACGGTTGGGAAGCGGAAACACGGGCTGTTCGTCATTGGTCGTGTTGTACAGCGACAATATCTGTTCCGCTATGGGATGCAGGGGAATGAACGCCTCCACCTTTGTCTTCTTGCGGTTGATACGAATATACCGCCTGCCCTCTGCGTTCATCCCGATGTGGTGTGGATGCAACAACTGTATATCCACATACGCCAATCCCGTCAGGCAGGAAAATATAAAAGCCCGTCTCGCCAATTCCAGCCTCTTGTCATACATCGGGGTGGAAAGTATCTTCTTGAACTCATCGCGGCTGATATACTTGTGTCTTGCCTCCGGTTTGGTTTCATATTCCAACTCCTCGCAGGGATTCACTCGGATGATTTCTTTATCGACAGCCAAGTATAACAGACGGTTCAGCCACCGCAGGCAATGATTGGTTTGGGATGCCCCGAAGTTCTTGCATTTTTTCAGATATGCCTTGTAGGACTTTCCGAAGTCCTCTGTAATATCTTCAAAATTGATGTCCTTTTTACCCGATGACACAATATAATCAGTCAGATACTTCTGGTAATACATTGAACTTCGGTAAGAAGAGGTTGAGTCTATTTCCTCGGAGTGCTTCTTCAGCCGCTCCCGTTCCCATTCTCCCATTTGTAGAAGGGTAGTTGGATGAATGTTGTTTTGGGTGATGTGGTTCTTCAACATCTCCGCACTGACCACGCCTTGCGATTTCAGTATTTCCTCATATGCTTCTGAAATGAGCCGGACATATTCCTGTAAGCGGTTGTTTTCCCTTGCGGACTTTATCTCGTTCTTCTTACCGTTCCAATCTTCGGGGCGGCAATAGATACCTGTGCTTATGGCCGTTTGCTTTCCGTCAATGGTTATGCGGCAGAGAACGGCAGTCGTACCGTCAGCCTTTACCTTGCTGCGGTTGATATAGGGCAATAGTGAAAATGTACTTCGCATATCGTTTGCTGTATTAAAGGGTAAGTTTGAAATCCTCGGTCGCTTTGATGAACTTGTCCATGTCCTCAAAGAGTTTTTTCGGACTGACACGGGCGTACACCTGAGTGGTGGAAATGTCGGAATGCCCCAACATTCGGCTGATGGTCTCAATCGGCACACCTGCTTCAAGCGTAATCAGCGAGGCAAAACTATGGCGCGCCTGATGGTAGCACAAGTCATCCTTGATGCCAGCTAATGCCGCCAACGCTTTCATGTGCCGTTTCATGTTCGGATGGTAAATTATCGGGAAGAGTGTGTCCCGTGTTTCGTCTCTGTATTTCTCAAGTATGGCTAACGCTTCGGGAAGGAGTTTCACACTTGCCCTATGCTCGTTCTTCTTCCTGCGATATTTCAGCCACAATGCCCCGCTATCGTCCGTGTACAAATTCTCGTCTGTGATGGAAACTACATCGGCATATGAAACACCCGTATAACAGGCGAACAGGAATAAGTCACGTGCCAATATGTGAGTCTTTCGATACGAAGGTATTTCCACATCACGGATTTTCTCAAACGATTCCCGGCTTAATGCCCGTGGGGCTCTTTCCGATTGTTTGGGCAGGGCGAAATGCTGGAAATGACATTTCTCGGAATATCCGTTCTTGTAAGCAAGACGGCAAATCTTCTTCAGTATGGCAAGGTAATGGCGAACGGTATCTATCGCGTATCCCTTTTCTTCAGTGACAAATGCCTGATAATCGTGGATGAACTGTTCCGTCAGTTGACCGAAAGCCAAATCCTTGACCTTGTACTGATGCTTTATGAACTCTCCGAGTGCCAGCCGCATATAGTGATAGCCGGGATAAGTCCCTTTGGCACGGTCTATGCCGATACGCGACTTGAGGCCATCACAGACGGCATCGGTCATTTTCATGAGGGTCATCTGCGTTTCCATGCTGCCTTGAAAAAGGTCTTTCACATCGGTGGCATCAAAATCAATCTTGCGCTCCACAAGATTGTCGAATGCCATGTTTACCGCCAACAGCAACTTGTCAATCTTGGCATTGGTCTCCACCGCCTCGCGGCTCTTGCCGTTCAGACGGCTTTCACGGGGATTCCACAATTCGGGAGTGCAGGACAGCTTGCATCCGAACTGCGCCATCGTACGGTTTACCGTAATTCTTCCCATTATCGGAGCCTTGCCCGACTTGTCCAGTCCGCTCTTTTTGAGGTAGAGCAACACCTTGAATTTTTCTACTTTCATACGCTTATATTTTTTAGTGCAAAGTTACTTGCCATATAAGCGTTCCTTGATGTGCAAAATACTGTGTATGAGTGCAAACAAAACGGTGAGGATTTCTTTTCGTTGCTTTCCGTTACCTGTTCCCGTTCCGGTAACTGCCCGGCTAACGGTTTGGTAACTGAACAACCTCAATATTCCGCTGTCACTTGCTTTTTCTCCACTTGGCAAAATACTGAAACCATGCTCATTTCAAACGATTTACGTTTAATCTTCACCTGTCTGCTTTTCCTTGCGTAGCCTATCACTTTCCATGTTGCCCGGCATACCCATGCTACCATGATGCTTACATTGGGGGCTGACTTGTACACAGTTAGCAAATTGTTAGGACATAAAAATATTGCCACAACTCAAATTTATGCGAAGATTGTCGATCAGAAAAAAGAAGAAGCTATAAGTTTGATACCGAATTTGACGGACTGATTTAAAAAGAAAGTATGGTTATATCACAGTTACCGTACTTTCTTTCTTTTTTTGTCTTTGTTTAGCCGGAAAAATATATCTTTGTTTCTACTATGTAGCTAACACTTGAAAAGGGACCCGGAACAACATTTAAAAAGTGCCCCAC